>NZ_JAJCPX010000039.1:0-26149 GCF_020563125.1 Longicatena sp. 210702-DFI.1.196
ACCTTCTTATTTGGCACCTGCCTTGCCAAGTTTATACCTTTTAAGATTGATGCAAAAGAAAGATCCCGATACTTCGGAATCGAATGTGTTTATTAGATTTCTTTATGCAAATGATTCATACCTTCTTGTTTGGCAACTGCCTTGCCAAGTTTATACCTTTTAAGATTAATGCAAAAAAAAGATCCCGATACTTCGGAATCGAATGTGTTTATTGGTGGAGCTTATCGGGATCGAACCGATGACCCCCTGCGTGCAAGGCAGGTGCTCTCCCAGCTGAGCTAAAACCCCATGTATATTTAAATTCGATGGTGGGCCTGAATGGACTTGAACCAACGACCTCACCCTTATCAGGGGTGCGCTCTAACCACCTGAGCTACAGGCCCGTTTCCATCGAATGCCCATATATAATACCATGGGATATCTAATGTGTCAACAACTTTTTTTAAAAAAATAAAATTTTTTTGTTTTTTTTATAAAGTGTTAAAAAAGCCTATAACTAAAGGGTTTTTGACTACATAGAAGTATATCTTCTAACCGCAATTCTCCACATCATGAATAATTTTTTATATCTCATGTCTTGCATACCACATCTTATGGAAGTCTTTCAACATATTTGATGAGTTCTCCGTATTAGGTGGTATCATCCCCTACTAAGGTTATGCCATATTCTTCAGTTTCTCAGTGTCTTTAAATTTTGTATAGAAATGGGTCCTTCAACGCTGTTTAAAACAATATCCACTTTCTGAAAAACGTTAACCATATAATTTTACGTCTGGACATCTGCTCTTTATAAATTATGCGTAGCATGAATTCCATGTTACCCACATACTTTCCATAACAGCAACAAACCTACCAAAGTTGCTTTTCTTCTGTTCAAGAGTAGTGCCTTTTTTCTGTTAAAATCATTTCCATGTAAGAACCTTAAGAAAAGATTACAGTCTTAAAATTTAACATATGTTCTGTTTATTGCTTTTCATCGATTGCCCGCATATAATTATATTGTTAGACTTTGTTTTAAAGATAAAAAGGAATGAAACTATATGTCTTGTCCTAGCAGCAAAAAAACTGTTGATGTCTGATGGAAATCAAACAGATAAGTAAAATTGCTAGATTGTCCAATGAATTTATTAGTAAATGTATTATAATCACCAAACCAACAGTTGAATTTAGCATACTCAACCAATAGTTCGTGTTATAAAATAGAAAACACGTGTATTGTAATGGTGAAAGGAGAACGCTCAATGGATCAAATAAAAACAGGTAAGTTTATTGCGAGATGCCGCAAAGAGAAAAAATTAACACAAGCGCAACTCGCAGAAAGACTAAGCATTACAGACAGAGCTGTGTCCAAGTGGGAAACCGGTAAAAGTATGCCAGATTCATCTATTATGTTAGAACTCTGCAAATTACTTGGAATTACAGTAAATGAGTTATTGAGTGGAGAAAAAGTTACTATGGATAGTTTAGAAAGAAAAGCAGATGAAAATTTAATTGCTTTAAAAAGAAAGGACGAAAACAACATAGCAAAGAATGTCGTTATTTCAACACTATTTACAATAACACTTTTGATTGGAATGATGGTATGTGTTATTTGTGATATTACCATAACCGGTAATCTATCATGGTCCCTTATTTCCATGACTTCTATTGTGTTTGTATGGGTTATATCTTTTCCAAGCATTATGTTTGGCAAAAAGGGTATCGTAAAGAGCTTAATATCACTTAGCGTTTCAATCATACCGTACCTATATTTGCTTAGCCGAATTTTAAAGGTGAAAGAGTTGTTCCCACTTGGAACAGCGATATCATTGATTATTCTTGTGTTTTTGTGGATAATGCTTGCGGTCATTTATCGTATCGGCAAAACAAGAAAATTAATTGCTCTTGGAACAATTACATTATTAGCTATACCATTAGTGGTTATTATCAATGTTTTACTTTTTAAAACAACAGAAACGCCTCTCTTTGATGTTTGGGATTTTATGGCAATCTTCCTATTGCTAATAATAGCGATTGCTTTATTTATCTATGACTATGTAGAGAAAAAAGGGTTGCTGAAAAGTAAATCAAAAAGCGCTTAATAGATACGGCTGTTTTGAAATTATTATCAAAACAGCCGTTTCTTTTTATTATATATCAAATGAACAATATCGATAGGCATGCGCATTGATTTTACATATACGCATTCCTATTTTTTTGCTTCAATGTCCTAAACTTATCAGAATGATAGTTTGTTCTGTACTTGTTGCATAAGCAATGCTTTCGCACGCTTAAAATGCATGAATTGATAAGTAACTTTTCAAAAGGAAAAAGAATTATGCATAAAAAAACGTGATATAATGAGCACAAAAACAATGGTATTTTAAAGGAAGATGAATATGAAAAAAGAATTAAAACAAATCTTATTTATTTGTGTCTTTTTGATTGTTGGTTGTATAATTGGTTATTTCTTCGCAATCTATCAAATAAATCAATATAAAGATCCTACGTTTATGGCACTTTTAGCCAGTCATAATATGTCTTCTTCAGAGCCTATAGGACTAACGAAGAGTATTATCAATTTTGGTTGTCTTTTAGCAGGGATAGCTATTGGGGGTATTTTTTATAATAGTATTGCAAAAAAATGGTTAACCCCGATTGCTCCTAAAATTTTTATAGGATTTATTACATTTCCATTTTACACATTGGCTGGAATAATTGGGTTCATCCCATTTATTATTTATAAAAGTATTATTCTATTTAGAAGCGACACATGCTAATAGTTAAGTTTTCTCATTTATATCATTCCTACCTTTAAGTTTTTGTTTGCAATCCTGTCTTATAACTAATGCTATGTTAGTTAAATATTCTCATGTCGCTGTAATACCAAAGATTTTTTCCACTTTACACCATGCTTATAATAGTGAACTACAATAAAAAATCGAAATATTCTACGATACTATTGCATAAACATTGTGCTACTTTTTCTTGATAAGAAGGACTTTTTAAATTGCTGCGATCTTCTGGATTTGATAGGAAGCCACATTCAACTAAAGAACCGATTTTTTTCGCATTGTTTAACAAATAATAATCTCCTGGTTTAGCGCTCATCTTTGTTTGCGTTAATACTTTAAAATGCTTTTGGATGAGCTTAGCAAAGGTTTCAGAGACAGCATTCCCTTTTTGATAGAATGCCTGTGCTCCGTGTACACTGTTATTTGGATAGGAATTCAGATGCACACTTAAAAAAACATCGACCTTATCTGCATTGATGATCTCCATACGTTTCTTCATGTCTTCCCGTTTGCGATTACTCGCGTTAGCACTAGCCAAGTCATATTTTCCATCTCTTGTTAAAATAACTTCTGCGCCTTTTGTTTGTAACTGTTTTTGAAGTTTTTTTACGATACTTAAATTGATATCTTGTTCTTTTTCATTTTCACAGCGTGCCCCATCATCCTTGCCCCCATGACCGGCATCCAAGACAACGACCACGCCATCTAATACTTTCCTATCTTTTTCTGCTTCTACATTTACAAGATGTGTATGAAATACCGATGTGATCAGTAAGGTCAATATCAGACCTAGTCCCAAAAACATTTTTCTTTTTTTCATTCTCTCACCAATACAGTGTATGAGGTCAAGGCTAGAAAAAGAGCTGTTCCAGTAAAATTAATAATTTTCCACACCTTATTCGTTTTTTTAACCTTTTAAAAGAAAAGTATTGCTAAAAATTCACATAAAAATAAAAATAGCGGTATAATAAATAAAGATTATATGGGAGGTAAAGATGCTATGATGAATCAGCATTTCACCTATCAGGATGTTTTAAATCATTCAAAAGACTTTGTTCATGCATTGATGAATCGCGATATCATCATGTTTCAATATTTATTAGATGATGATTTTGTCTGGATTGGTGATTATACGAACCAATATATCAGTGGTAAAGAAGCCTTTATCCATGTATTAAAAAACGTTGAAGTTAGCGGACAGCTGCATATATCTCATGAAGAATACACCCTGTTGACACAAGAAGAAAAAACATGGGTCGTGTATGGAAGATTTTGCGCGACCGCAACATTGCCGACAACCAAAGTGATTTCAACTATCATTCATTTTACTTTTATCTGGCAATTAAACAAGCAACAAAAATTGCATCTCATCCACGCACAGGCATGTCATGTAAACACGCCGGCTTCCAACAATGAGCAAAAAAAGAAGCTGTATTTTTATAAAAACGGTACCAGCGCACACGAAGATACCATACGATTAGAGAACCCTATGAATAAGATTCGCATCAAGGACATGCATCATCAACTACATTTCTTGTCTCCAATGGAAATTCTTTATATTGTATCGAATAATAAGTTATGTACCATTTATACAGCAGAGGAATCCTTTGTGACAAGGATGACCTTACGTGAATTTGATCATCCTCTATTCTTACGAATTCATCGCAGTTATTTAGTAAATCGCCACTATATTAAACAGATACATCGCTATTGTGCAACTTTAAGTAATGGTACGAAGCTGCCTATTGGCAAACAACGCTATATGGAACTGCAAATGCAGTTATGGAAAGAAAATTAAAAAAGGGAAGATTGAAATTGCCCCATTTCATTTGGATATCCAAACTTTGGAGTTTCTTTCAGATTCCCTTTTTTTGTACTATTACAGTCCTGCTTTTTCAGTAATAAAACTCATCCATTTATCACGTTTCATCATGGAAATTTTATCGGTCGTTATCTTTCCGGTTTCCATATCTTCATGAGTAATGGAAATACCGATTGGCATAAAGCCCTGTGAGCATTTTTCCAATTCTTTAATATTTTTATACGGAATTACGATATCAGCATTTAATAGTCCTGTCACAATAATCAAGCGTTCTTCTGTAAAATATGCCCATCCTTGTTTCCATTTGCCCATTTTGCCAATTAAGCGTTCCACATAACTTGCTTGTAAAAAATCAATTAAGGTATCCTGTTCATCCATCAATTTGGCTTCTACAAGCTTTGCTTTTTGTTTTTCTAATTTTGCGTCGTTCATAGGTTCTCCTTTCCAAATCTTCTGAATATAGTTTTGCGGTTATAGTATACCATAAGAATTATACATTTTCTTGTAAGATATTACTTTTTTTACTTAACGCATGTGTGCATTTAGATACGGAAGATGCTACGTAAACGGTGCTGAATTTCATAACAGCAAATTAGATTATTGCGTAAATAATATTTTTTAGGAATCATATGTAAAAAGTAACTGTCAACACCCATTATAAGGAAATACATAGATATAAAGATAAAGACAGTTAATAAAAAACCAATCCTTTTCTAAATTTGCCTATTTTATAAGTTACTTTTTATGATAGGAAATATTAAGATAGAATTCTTTGCTTTTATAAGGGCAAATGCAAAAAAGTCATAAAAAAATGCAAGAGATCTCAATTTTTTTATTTTTTACACACATAAGAAAGGAGAGCTCTTGCATCTTCAGTATAGCGTAAATGTGAAAATTCGTCCATATTCTTTGGAAACTTCATGAAAAAACTTGTGTTCTTTTGAGGAATCTATGGGTTTCATGGATAAATGACCACGATGTGTATCCCTATTTGCATACGTTGTAATGGAGGTGGTTGATTTGCCACAAGGATATTTACGTATAGAAGTCTATAATGAACAATCCCTGCCAGTCAGCAATGCGACTGTCACCATTTTTAATGGTAATCTTATGGTACGACAAGTCGTATGTGAGAAAACAGATGCAATGGGGCGATGTAAAGAAATTGCGTTAGAAGCGCCACATCCTTCCTTATCCCAACAAAGTACCACAGCAAGACGTCCCTATTCCACATACAGTGTTGAAGTAAGTCATGTGGAATATGATACTGAAGTCGTGCACAATGTACAGATCTTTGCGGATATTGGATCAACGCTTACCGTGATTTTAAGAGAAAAGAAAGGAGAAACGCCAGGGCGTAATGAGAATGATTTAGGCGAACATAAATTATTTACTGGCACAGGAAGAACGTATGCTTGAGGAAATCATCATACCCAGAACAATTACAGTACATCTGGGCAGACCGAATACGGCAGCTGAAAATCTGACGGTAGATTTTGTATATTATTTGAAAAATGTCGCATCCTCAGAAATCTATCCGACCTGGCCATATGAGGCCTTGCGAGCTAACATCTGGGCACAGATGTCACTGGTGTTGAATCGTGTATATACAGAATGGTATCGTGGTCGTGGCTATCCCTTTGATATCACCAATTCAACAGCTTATGATCAGGCTTTTGTGAAAGGACGTAATATTTATGACAGTGTCGCAGCTGTTGTTGATGAAGTTATTGGTCAATTCCTGCAAAAGCCATATTTCCGTGAACCTTATTATGCAGAATATTGTGATGGTAAGATTGCTCAATGCCCTGGCATGAAACAATGGGGTACACTTGATTTAGCAAATCGCGGCTTTGATTCTACGCGCATTATTCGTTATTACTATGGCGATACGATGCAATTTCGCGAAACGGATAATGTACAATATATCACACCCTCCTATCCCGGTTATGCGCTAAGAAGAGGCTCTCAAGGACAAAATGTCTTCATCATACAGGAACTGTTGAATGGCATCGCTGTCAATTATCCAAATATTCCCCTTATCTATCCACCGGATGGTATCTTTGGAGAAGTAACAGAACGCGCTGTCAGAACTTTCCAACAACAATTCAATTTGAGTGTAGATGGTATTGTCGGTCAGACAACATGGAATCAGATATCTCGTATTTATGTGGCTGTAAGAAAATTAGCTGAATTAGGCAGTCTTGGCAGACCACAGGGTTATTTTACCGGTTTATGGACAGGCCGCGTATTGCGGCGGGGAGATGTCGGTATTGAGGTGCAGCAACTACAGTATTTCTTATCTGTCATTGCCCAAACTTATACCAATATCCCCCCTGTTGATATCGATAGTCGTTTTGGGGCCGGATTGGAGCGATCCGTGCGAGCTTTCCAAAGAGAATTTGGATTAGCACAAGATGGTCTTGTCGGACAAGTAACTTGGAATACCATTTATGAAACGTATATTGCATTAACCCAATAATCGATTTTTTGTCGATATCCGTAGGAAAGGGGTTTGTCTCATCTATGTTCATAAAGTGTATACACCTTTATAAACAAAAAAGAAGGTTCTAGTTAAAAGAATCTTCTTACATAGCACTACATTATTAGCATCCCCTGCACATAGAATATACTTTACAAATAAGATAATAATTGTTTCACAAAAGCTGTTTTAGGATGCTGACGAATGTGTTGTGCGGTATCGAATTGTTCGACACATCCATCTTTCATCACCATGACGCGCTCTCCTAAATATAAAGCTTCTTTGATATCATGCGTCACAAATACCAGAGTGAAAGGATCGACAGCATGTATTCTTAACAACTCTTCTTGCAAGGTATGTCGGGTTATTTCATCTACGGCGCCAAAAGCTTCATCCATCAAAACAACCTTAGGATCTGCCGCTAATGCTCTAGCAATGCCAACACGCTGTTTCTGTCCACCACTTAATTCATCAGGATAACGTGTTAATAAAGTAGCATCCAAATCAACTATATGCAGTAATTCTTCCACACGCTGCTGCATGCGTATGGCATCCCATTTCTTTAAACGTAATACATAAGTAATATTGTCATAAATCGTCATATGCGGAAATAGGCCAATGCTTTGAATGACATAACCGATACTTTGACGTAAGAGGTTGGCATCCATGGTACTGATATCAATGCCATCGATTTGAATACTGCCTTCATCCGGCAGAATAAGAGCGTTTAACAGCTTAAGTAATGTTGTTTTACCACTGCCACTGCCACCGATGATACTGATGCGTTCATGAGGTTGTATCGTAAAGGAAACATCATGCAATACGATTGTCTCTCCATAGGCTTTTTTCACATGGTTACAAATGATTTCACTCATGGTTCTTCACCTCCAACAGACCTTTTTTTATGAGAAAGGCGCGTGCAACATCCGCCTCATTCTTTTTCTGGGTTTCTACTTCATGATTCATTGCGGCCATTTCTTTTTCACTGATCAGATTATTCATCAGCATCAGCACTTGGCGTAATTCAGGATATTTTTTTAAGGTATCCTGACGAATGATTGTTCCTGCATAATAAGTTTGGAAAAAATGTTTATCATCCTGTAGCAATACGATATTAGGACTACTTAAACGCCCATCTGTCGTAAAGGCAATAATGGCATCCGTCTCGCCATTTTCTAAGGCATCATATTTTAAGCCGATATCAAGATCCCTCGTCTTTTTAAAGTGAAATCCATAAGCCATCGTTAATGCATCATAGCCATCCTCACGCTCATAGAAATCATATTCCCCGCCAAAAGAGAGTTTATGTGAGACAGCCGCCAAATCAGAATACGTTTTTAAATGGTACGTATCTGCCAATTTTTTAGTTACTGCGATTCCATACGTATTATTGAAGCCATATAAACCTACCCATTCCATATGATAGTTTTTTTGATATTGCTGATTGAGTTCTTTGAATAAGGTAGCATCATCCGGCAGTTCTTTTTCTTTTAAGACAAAGCTCCATGAGGTTCCTGTATATTCCGGATACAAGTCAAAATCTCCTTTGACCATTGCCGGATGGATGTTGCTAGTACCGCCGCCGACACCTTTTGTGATTACTACAGAAATTCCAGTACGATCTTCAATAAGCTGTTTCAGCATTTCCCCGATAATAAATTCTTCGCTCATCGGTTTCGTTGCCAGATGAAGCACTTCTTTTTTATGTGGTGTATAAAAGAGGCCAGCGCTAAGCGCGATGAAAACAGCCAAAATACTTAGCATAACACGATGCTTCGTTTTTTGTGTATGCCGGCGATTGCGCAAAAAGCGTTCCATACAGCCGATCAAAATATCACAAAGAAAGGCTAGTAGAGCAACCGCCAGACTACCGGCAATCGTCATCGTCATATTGTTCGTAGTAATTCCACGATAAATCGCAACACCGAGTCCTCCAGCTCCGATAAAGGATGCAATACCGGCCAAGGCAATTGTCATAACGGTCATATTTTTAAAACCCGATAACATAACCGGCATTGCTAAGGGCAGTTTAATCTGAAATAGAATCTGTTTTCGTGTACTGCCCATTCCTCGGGCAGCTTCTATGATATCTGCATCTACATTTTCCAAGCCGGTAAAGGTAGCGCGTATAATCGGCAATAAAGCATAAATAGTCAAAGCGATGATAGCACTTTTATTGCCGATACCACTAAAGGGAATGAGAAAGCCCAACATAGAAATTGAGGGAATTGTATAAAGAAAGCTGACAAGTCCCAAAACAATGGGGGATAAACGTTTCTTTTCATGAATAAAAATGCCAAGAGATACACCAATCATCGTTGCGGCGATGATAGCAATAACGGCAATCTGCAAATGTTCAATAATCAATGGAACAATAAAATCGTAGCGGGTTCGGTAAAATTCCCATAAGCTTTCAATCATACCTTTTCTCTCCTTCGTTAAGAAAGAGGCATTGTCAGAGCAGATAATCCATAAAATACAGATCTATACGTTGTCCTAATGGATTTCTTCTGTAAGAATGCTCTCTTGTTTTTTGTGTCATCAGGTGGTTTCACCTGTTTGTCTAGGACTTTTAGAAGTATCGTTTCTTCCTTAAGTTTTTAAACAGCATGTTCTTGTTCATTTAAATAATCTTCAATATATTTGGAACAGGTTGCGCCATCACTGGCTGCAGTGATAATCTGTCGAAGAGCCTTGCTACGTACATCACCGATGGCAAAGACACCTTCCACATTGGTTCGTGTGGATTCATCTGCAAGGATATATCCATTGTTATCAAAAGTCAGCTGTGCTTTGAATAGCTGTGCATCCGGGACACGTCCGATTGCCACAAAGATACCATCGCAGGAAAGCTCTTGTATCTCATGTGTAAGTAAATTTTCAATTTTCGCTCCGGTGACTTTTTTATCAGCGATAATATCAACGACTCGACTATCCCATAGGAAAGCAATCTTACTGTTTGCCAACTGTTTCTCATAAATCCGCGATGCTCTTAACTCATGACGGCGATGAATCAAGGTTACACGATGACAGATTTTGGATAAAAACAGAGCATCTGCAATGGCGGAGTTGCCACCACCGACAACGAGTACATCTTTCCCTTTATAAAGCATCCCATCACAAGTTGCACAATAAGCAATTCCTTTTCCACGCAGTTGTGCTTCTTTTGCCAATCCTAATTCTCTTGGATGAGCACCGGTAGCAATCACAACTGTTTTCCCATAGTAGTCAGCTTCTTCTCCGTGAATGATTTTTGGATTGTTTTTCAATTCAACCTGAATCACGGTATCATAAACTGTTTCCGCCCCAAACTTTTCGGCACCTTCCTGCATCTTTTCCGCCAGTTCAAAGCCATCAATACCATCGGTAAAACCAGGATAATTTTCCACAATGCCTGTAGTAGCCATCTGCCCTCCGGCTGATAATTTTTCAATAACTAAAACGCTTCGGGCATTTCGAGCAGCATATAGAGCAGCACTATAACCGGCAGGACCACCGCCGATAATGATAACATCATAAAGTTTCATATTGCTTTCCTTTCTTAAGCAATTAGCTTATGTTCTTTCAAAAAGGCCAGTACTTCATGTTTTGATTGTGGAGCTATCAAAGCATCTTGCGCCTTTCCATGATGTAAGAGAGCAAGTGTCGGTATGGTTTCAATGCCATAGGCTTCTGCCAATGTTTCAAATTCATCAATATTGATTTGTAAAATATCAAATGCTTCTGCATGTTCTTTAGCCACTTGTTTTAAAACAGGTGCTAAGCGTTTGCAATAGCCACACCATGGTGCCCAAAATTCGACAACTACTGTTTCACGTTCCTTAACTTCGTTAACGTTCTCGTTGGTGATTGTAATGAAACTCATATTGCTTTCCTCCTGGATCATATTAGATCTTATTGTTATTTGGATGTTAATGCGTAAATTGTGAATCATAAATTAAAACGTATTCTCTAAATAGGCAGCTTCTATGTTTTGATACAATTTTGCTTCTTCTTCACTTAAGAACAAGGTGTGATGCAACTGTGAAGAGTGTAGGACATGTGGCCCTGCGCATGCCCCATAGCCTTCGATATGAAAGGTATATGCTTGTTCATCACCTTGGATATGTACGGCTTTCCCCTGCATCAGATAACCTTGTACATAAAAATAAATAGTCGTTCCTTCTTTTAACATAAACTTCTCTTTTGCATGGCAGTTAACCATACAAGTTCTTCAACCAATTCTTCCATTTGTTGAAGAATTTCAACTTCACATATGCCATAACGCTCGGCCAAGGGCAACAGACGATTCGTTGCGACGTAGGTATGCTGATCTTCTTCCCAAATCGCAATTTTTAAAGGCAATTCTAATGCTATGGCTGCATTCTCCAGCATAAGCTTTGTCCCTATGCTGGGATTACCAAATACAATAACAATCGTTTCGGGCATTTCCATACCAACTGTTTTTGCGTTTTCCCCATGGTCGTAAACAGCAAATATAGGTATCTTTCTCTTCTTTAACACTTCTTTTAAGAAGTGTGCACATGTCTTTACAGAACATTCACTCTTCTTTACAAAGAGCTTTGCTTTATCTTCTTTCATTGGTATTCTCCTTTAACGCATACAACTGTTCCAGTTCCTTTACGACATCACAAATGGATATGGCTTTTAACTTCTCATAGCAGGTAGCTTCCATTGTTTCATATAGATCATCCATAACCTGTGCCATACCACTCGATACGATACATTTTAAATGCGCATTCCCACTGCGCCAGTTACTGTGAAAAATACGCATCTGTAAAGCATCATAGATTTGGCTTAAGGTCACTGTTTCATTTTGAATAGAAAAAGAATACCCTCCGCTTAATCCTTGCTTGGTATCAATAAGACCATAGGCTTTCAGCTTGGCCATCACTTTTCTGACCCTGACCGGATTCACACAAATATTTTCGGCCAGCTCTTCACTAGATATCAAACGCGGATGCTTTCTCAGATAAGCCATTGCATGAACAGCAATGATAAACTCACTTGGCATTCTCTCACCTCCAATTGTAACTTTTTATATTACACTTATAGGATAAACCGCTTTTCCCTATCCGTCAAATAAGAAGCCCTCTTCTTTTCATTGTAAAAAGAAAAGCATAAAAAAAACAGGAACATGTTAATTCCTGTTACGCTTTTTTGATAATGCATAAAACGATAGAAATCATTTATCATCCATCGATGTGTCTTCTTTATAATCTTTTACAATAGCTTTCCAACAATCCGCATTTGCGATGCCCAAACGCTCAGGATCAAAAACAGGATCTTTCCCCTGTTTTTTCTGTGCGCTATAATCTTTTAAACAGGTAATTGCAATCTTGCCCAGCAATAGGATGGCAATGATATTTACGATTGCCATAAAGCCCATAAGCACATCTGCTAGATCCCATATGGTCGAGAAACTAGCCTGTGCTCCAAAGAAGATCACAACAATCGCCAATATTCGAAAGATACATAAAGAACGCTTTGTATCCAAAATGAATTTCAAATTGCTTTCTGCATAGCAGTAATTCCCAATTAGAGAAGAGAAAGCGAATAAGAAAATCGAAATGGTGATAAAGTGGATTCCTGCCTGTCCGACTTCAGCAGATATCGCCTGCTGTACATAAGGCATTCCGGTCAAATTAGCATCACTACCATAATTCAACAGCATAAATGCGGTTGTCGTACATATAAGAATCGTATCAATAAAAACCGAAATTGTCTGCACTAGACCTTGCTTCACCGGATGTGATACATCTGCACTCGCGCCGGCATTTGGTGCTGATCCCATTCCTGCCTCATTAGAAAATAATCCTCTTTTGATACCATACATCACACAAGAACCGGCAAAACCACCCATGATAGCTTTCAGATCAAAGGCCTGTTCCATGATCATGCCAAAAATGGCAGGTAATTTCTGCACATTTGCCAAGGTGATATAAAGTCCCAATATGATATACAACAACGCCATAATCGGCACTACTGTAGAAGAGATGATACCGATACGATGAACACCGCCAAAAATAACCGCTGCTGTAGCGATAGCCAAAATAAGACCAATCACGACGGCTACTAGTTCTTGATCTTCAAAATAATACGATACGGCACTGCTCACATTATATGCCTGTAAAGGATTAAATCCGAAAATGAAACAGGCAATTAACAGTAAAGAAAAAACAACTCCCAGCCAGCGCTTGCCTAAAGCTTTCGCTATGTAATAAGCCGGACCGCCGCGATACTGTTCACCATCTTGTTCCTTATATACCTGTGCTAAGGTCGATTCCACAAAAGCACTCGCCCCACCTATCAAAGCCGTTACCCACATCCAAAAGATAGAGCCTGCGCCTCCAGCTGCTAACGCGGTAGCCACACCAGCGATATTGCCGGTACCGACACGCGATGCTGTTGAAATCATCAAGGCCTGAAAGGAAGATACCCCATCCTCTGTATGTGCTTTTTCCATCAATAAAGAAATGCCTTCTTTCAACAAGCGAAATTGCACGAACCGTGTCCGTATCGTGAAATATATTCCTGTACCAATCAATAACGCAAGTAAGATATTGCTATATAAAAATTCATTTACATTTGCCAGTACCATTTGTATTGTCAATGTGTTCACTCCTTCTTTTTGCTTTTGCATCCCATACCCTTTACGGCCATAAAAAAAGTGTGTTCATTTATCGCACGATTGGGTGTGTTTCGCACAGCCGTCTCATTATAACATACTTTTTTTCTACCGCCAAATGATTACTGATACACTCCTATAGTTAGATTGTCGAATACTTTCATGCTTATACCTAAAGCCCTATTGTTTTTTTCTATGAAAAGATAACTTATGGTATAATACGAAACAGTGAAGGAGTATTT
Organism: Longicatena sp. 210702-DFI.1.196; assembly: GCF_020563125.1. Classification (NCBI taxonomy): domain Bacteria; kingdom Bacillati; phylum Bacillota; class Erysipelotrichia; order Erysipelotrichales; family Erysipelotrichaceae; genus Longicatena; species Longicatena sp. 210702-DFI.1.196. The sequence goes on from NZ_JAJCPX010000039.1 coordinate 13,949, forward strand.
GTCTATGTCTGTATATCTGATTCCCATTACTGCTGCAATGCTTATCTTTCCTTTTTTAGCAGCTCTTTTTACGATTCCCTATATCATCGTACAATACCGCCGTTATGGCAGTATCCTCTTTTTGCGTGTCTTGATTATCTATTCTTTTATCTTTTATCTACTTTGTGCGTATTTCTTAGTAAGCCTTCCTTTACCACCTATTGAAGAAGTACAGCATTACACCAAACCAATCATGCAGCTGATTCCTTTTAAATCCTTAATGGAATTTACAACATCAACCTCACTCGTCTGGAATGATCCCGCCACTTACTTAACTGCCTTTAATGAGCCTAGCTTATACTTAATCATCTTTAATGTTTTATTAACCGTTCCTTTCGGTGTATATCTGCGTTACTATTTTCAATATAGTTGGAAGAAAACGCTGCTTGGCAGTTTTATGTTATCCTTATCCTTTGAATGTCTGCAGCTAAGTGCACTATTTGGTATTTATCCACGTCCTTATCGTTTATTTGATGTGGATGATCTTATCACGAATAGTTTTGGCGGTATGTGTGGCTATGTTTTAACACCTATCTTTGTCCATTTCTTACCAACACGTTCAAAGTTAGATGAAGAAGCCTTCCAAAAAGGACAGCAGGTTACCTCAATGCGTAGAGTCGTTGCCTTCTTCAGCGATGTTCTATTTATCCTTATTGCTTCTTTTCTGCTTTATTATGTATGTACAAAATACTTTACGATTACAACTTTCCTTCAAACACTCCTTGTTTTTTATGGCTGTCTTGTGTGTTCTGTTACCCTACTATTGTTTATTTTGCCTATTTTTACCAAAGGCTGGACCTTCGGTAAGGCCTTAGTGAAGATAAAATTGGTGAATGAGGAAGATGAACGACCAAAATGGTATCAATATTTTCTACATTTCTTTCCTCTGTATCTATTTATATTGCCAATACCATTAATGTTATTGATGCTGTTTGATATTTATTTTTCCATACCTTCCACCTATCAGATTTGCATATTGGCATTGGCTGTGCTGCTATGCGCATTCTATTTGGTTTCCCTAAAAACAGGCATTCATATGCTCTTTCATCATAATAAAACAGCCTATTTTGAACGCCTTGTGAAATTAAAAAATCACTCTATGATTCAAGTTACTACAAAAGCCGCTGTGCAAGAAACTAAGATAGAGACCGCAAACACAGAAGAAGTTGCTGAAGAAAACATAGAAAACACACTATAATCAAATTCGTTAGAAAAAAGCAGATAACTGCTTTTTTCTATATTTGATCAATATGAAAAGACAAGGGTAAAAGCCATGTCATCATCTTTTATCTGCGCATAGATCTTACCACCCATCTTATGCATGAAATAGATAAACCTAACCACAACCTAGTTTGTTGGTTAGCACCATGATCAAAGCTATCGAACTTGTGGTGTCTAAATATAATGCTAAAAGTATGATGAATCTTTTGATACTACCGGAAGAAACTTTATGTTTCGCAAAAAAAAGTCACATATGCATGCAACTCTTAGCTTTCTATGATCTTACAGACATCAACCCATGTAGCGTTTCCAATTAATTCAGCGAGTTCTTCACAGGTTAAACGAATGGCTGAATTAGCACTGCCACATGCTGGATAGACATGCGCAAAACGTTTTAATGATACATCTAAATACACCTTGGTATCCTGTGGTATTGCAAAAGGACAGACACCGCCAATCGCATGATTGGTATATTTCTCCACATCCTCTCCTCGCAACATTTTAGCTTTTACTCCAAAACATTCCTTAAACTTATGATTATCGACCTTTGTATCGCCTGCACATACCACGATGAGTGCTCCATCACTCCCCATAAAAGACATTGATTTTGCGATATGAGCAGGTTCTGTGCCTAACGCAGCAGCTGCTAATTCCACCGTTGCACTTGATGTATCCAGTTCAATGATATCCTGTTCTCTTCCATAAGTTTTTAAATATTCGCGTACAAGTTCAATTGCCATTTTGCTATCCTCCTTAATATTCCACACCTTTACGTGGTGCCTGCTGTTTTTGATAGGGATGCTTCTCCAGCTTCATCTGGGTTATATAATCCCCACATGCGAGAATGTTCTTTGATGGATTGCGCCCCGTTAGTATAATTTCACGCGCTTTGTTTGCGTTCAGAAAGGCAAGCATTTCAATTTCCTGAAGAATCCCCAACTGCAATGCATCCAAAGCTTCATCCAGAAGAATGCAAGCATATTGTGCAGCTGTTTGTTCCGCCGTTTCAAACAAGGCATGCTGAGATAAGGCCGTTGTTACGCGCATTTCCTGCCCCATCTGATAGTAAAACAATTTTGGCATAGGAGAATACAAGCAGGTCACAAGTGGCTGCTGTTTAAGAAAGGATATCTCCCCACTCTTGCCATCCTTAAGAAACTGTACAACAAGCACTTTTTGTGCATGACCCAGCTGGCGCATCACCAATCCTAAAGCAGCTGTTGTTTTTCCCTTACCATCCCCATGATAAATATGCAGCATGCTGTAACACCTTCTTTCTGTTTGTGTATTAGTATAGCACAGAGTTGGCTATCTGTCTTAGAAGATTCAGATATTACTGAATATTTTTACATTTTATAACAATAAATGTAAGCGCAATGCATTTATTTGCAAATATTTTCATGAAAATGTTGATTTTACATACAAAAGAAGGTATCATCATAACTATAATATGGAAAAGAAAAGAGGAGAAACAATGAAAAAATTAATGGGAATTCTCGCTGTCTGTCTGCTCATCAGTGGATGTGGCACAAAAAACGAGGAAACAAAACCAGAAACCGCCAAAACGTACAAAATAGGTATCGTTCAACACATGACACACCCGGCTTTGGATAGTGCCAAAGAAGGTTTTACGAAATATCTCAAGGGGAAAGGCATTCAAGTTGAATTCGTTGAAAAGAATGCCCTAGGTGATACAGCCACAAACGATATTATCACAAAACAATTCGTCTCTGATGATGTCGATTTGATTTATGCCATTGCGACACCTTCTGCATTAGCTGCGGCGAATGCAACCGTAGGCAAAGACACACCGGTAGTTTTTAATGCGGTAACGGATGCCGTAGATGCCAAGCTGGTAAAAAGCAATGAAGAACCGGGAGCAAATATTACTGGTGTATCAGATGCAGCACCTTTAGAAACACAAGTCAAACTCATTCGCACCTTCTTACCAAAAGCTAAAAAAATTGGTATGATCTATAATATCGGTGAGCCAAATGGTAAGTTACAGGTAGAACAAGTTGAAAAAATGGCACCTGATTACGGCTTTACCGTAGTAAAGAAAGGTATTTCTCAAGCTTCTGAAATTACAACAGCGGCACAACAGCTGGCAAGTAGCTGTGACTGCATTTATAACATCACAGATAACTCTGTCGTAGCTGCCACCGCAACCATTACGGATAAGGCAACGAATGCCAAAATCCCGGTATTTGCGGCAGAAGATGGACAAATGAAATCAGGTCTTTTGGCTAGTGATTCCATCAGCTATGAAAAACTAGGAGAACAGGCTGGTGCTATGGCTTATGATATTTTGGTAAATGGAAAAAAACCATCTGCTATCCCTGTTGAAACAGCGAAAGAAACCAAACTGATGATTAATAAAAAAGTTGCCGAAAAACTCCAAATCAACATTCCTGATGATTTGGCAAAACGTGCGACCTTCATTGAAGAATAAGGTGATGATATGGATTTCTTACTAGATGTAGTGGCACAAGGCCTTGCCTATGGCATATTGGCCATCGGTGTGTTACTGACCTATCAAGTATTGGATTATGCGGATTTGACGGTTGAAGGAAGCTTTCCCTTAGGCGCAGCAGTAGGAGCAATCTTTATTACCCAAGGATGGAATCCTTTTGTTGTCCTCATCGCTGCTTTCATTGCCGGGGTACTAGCTGGTTATGCGACCGGAATCCTCCATGTGAAATTTCGCATATCCTCCTTATTAAGCGGTATACTGGTCATGACTGCTTTATACTCTATCAACCTTATTGTCGCAGGTAACTCCAGTCTGATTCCTTTATTCTCTTATGATACGATATTTACCTATGGAAATGCAATTGCGGATATGGTAGGCGGCACCATGGGAGAGTGGATCATGAAACTTTGGCCTGTAATCATTCTCCTTGTACTGGTCCTCCTTATGAAGCTGCTAATAGATTGGTTCTTACAAACCAAATATGGATTCTTAATGAGAATAGCCGGAGATAATCCACAATTGATTGCCACCTTAGGAAAAGATATCGGTTGGATCAAAATGAATGGACTGGCCTTAAGCAATGGGTATGCCGCCGTTTCCGGTGCTTTAATTTCACAGTTTCTGCGCTCCTTTACCGCAGATCTGGGTACTGGCATGATTGTCTTAGGCTTAGCCAGCGTCATCATGGGAATCACCTTATTTAAACGCTCCCGCTTCATTGGCTTTACCACCAGCGTTGTGCTTGGTGCCATCGTTTATCGTTTTGCCATTGCCGCTGCCTTAAATGCCGGATTTCCATCGACGTATCTGCGTTTGATCATGTCGATTATCTTCATCCTGGTATTGATTCTTGGCAATGGAGTGATGGCAAAATTCTTTCATCGCTCGATAAAAAATTGAAGTGACGATATGTTAAAATTAGAACACATAAAAAAGACCTTCAACAAAGGAAGTGCAAATGAGGTCGTTCTGTTTACAGATTTGAATGTTGCAATTGAAGATGGAGAATTTGTGACGATCATCGGTTCCAATGGCAGTGGTAAATCTACTTTCTTTAATATCATTAGTGGCAATATCCTGCAAGACAGTGGAAAAATCAGCTTTCAGAAGCAAGATATTTCCAAGGTTCCCGAACATAAACGCTCCCAATATATCGGACGTGTTTTTCAAGACCCGCAAAAAGGAACAGCACCTTCTTTAACCATCTTACAAAATATGGCGATGGCTTATAATAAAGGGAAAGCCTTTGGTTTAACAAAAGGTGTTGATCGTTCCTTAATCCCTTTATTTAAGGAAGAATTAACAAATATGCAATTAGGCTTAGAAGATAAGCTGGAAGTCTTAGTAGGCGCTTTATCCGGTGGGCAGCGCCAAGCTTTATCCTTATTAATGGCAACCTTAATTAAACCGGAAGTACTACTATTGGATGAGCATACGGCTGCACTTGATCCCAAAACAAGTGATTTGATCATTCATCTGACAGATAAAATCGTAAAAGAAAAGAAGATGACGACGATTATGATCACTCATAATCTAAAACATGCCATCACATATGGAGATCGTTTATTAATGTTCCATAAGGGAGATATCATATTAGACATTAAAGGTGAAGAAAAGAAAACCTTAACTGTTGAGAAATTGATAGAGAAATTTAACTCTTTAAATATGATTGATGCCCTAGATGATGAATTAGCATTCAGTGTCCAATAAAAATAAGAGTATTAGCATATAAAAAACGGCTGTTTTTAAAGTGAAAAGAACCCTTTCCTTTGGTTATTCAAAGAATTGGGTTTCCTTCACATAGCGACAGCCTTTTTCTATATGCAGTAAGGTTATCCTTACGGTTTTACTTTTAGAAAACCATCCTATATTCGTAAGCGTATAGCTAAGCCCCTATTTCACCGTCATATGCATGGTACTTCATTTATTCAGAAAGTATTAAGGTTTTAGAAAGAAAGCGTTACCTTTTTCGTAAGTATTCTTCGTTATACTTTAACTTAACGAAGGAGATGAAATTATGCGTAAGAAAACTTTAAAATACATGATTGTAGCGGTTGGAACTTTGCTCATTGCCACACGGCTATTCCAACAGAAAGCTCCTGCCTATGATAAGTGTGAAGTCATCCTTGATGCAGGGCATGGCGGACAGGACAGCGGTGCGGTGTATGGTGGATTCATGGAGAAAGATTTTAATCTTGAAATGGCACATGAAGTGCGCCGATGCTTAGAGCAAAAAGGAATTAAAGTTCATATGACACGCTATAAAGATGAAGCCTTAGGTGAAAATGAACTTAGCGATTTAAAGCGTCGGGTACAACTTGCCAATCATACTTCCTGCAAATACTTTGTTTCCTTGCACGCGAACGCCTCGAACAATCATCTGGCACATGGCTTTGAAATCTATACAAACAAAAAAGGAACTGCTTTAGCAAACGCTGTATCTGCTGCTCTAGCTACACAAAAAGACATCCGCAATAATGGTGTATTTGATGGTAATCGTTTGTATGTAGTACGCAATACCTTAATGAATTCCATCCTAATTGAAGTCGGTTATCTAGATCAAACAACAGATAAACAAATTCTAAATCATCCCGACAAACGAAAAGCTCTTGCCAAACTGATTGCTGAAGGCATTTTCCAAGAAATGAAGAATTGCGATTAGGCGAAACGATCTAACGCCATATAAAAAAAATACATAGCATAAAAAAAGGAGAAACGCTTCTCCTTAATCTCTATGCGGTGTATCTATGCGAGCAAAGAAGCTCAAGGCGTATAAACCACATACACCTACAACTGCATAGATGATTCTGGATAATACAGATCCTGTTCCAAACAAGGCATCTACCAGATTAAAATCTAAAAATCCAATAAGACCCCAGTTAACAGCTCCTACAATTACCAGAGAAAGAGCTATATAATTCAATGCTTTCATGTTTATTCAGCCTCCTTGTTCATAGTATGCTCAACACATCCCTTTTCATACATCATCAAATTGCGGTTATTTTGGCAATACCTTTTTCATAAATTTCTGTTATGATTAAGGCAGAAGATAAGAAAGCTGGTGTCATCATGCAAAAACTTGAGGCAAAGACAAGAATCCTCTTCACGGAAGGAACCGATCCACGCGTTTTACATGCCGCCCAAAAATTAATTGATAAAAACGTGCTACACCCGATTGTTTATGGAAAACGGGATCGCATTAAAGAAGTAGCGAGTAAAGAACATTTAGATATCCGTAAACTGGAAATCCTTGATCCGGATGCGTTTGCCGATAAAGAACAGATGCTATTGCGAATGCTGGAACTGCGCAAAGGAAAAGCAGATCGCAAAATGGCAGAGGAATGGATACAAAAGGATACGTATTTTTGTACAATGTATGTAGAAATGGGGTATGCCGATGGCTTACTTGGCGGTTCTACCAATTCTACTGCAGATACCTTACGTCCCATTATGCAATTGGTAAAAACGAAGCCCGGTTGTAGTTTTATGTCCAGTTGTTTTCTAATGCTAAAAAAAGAACAGCGCCTAATTTTTGCAGATTGTTCCATGAATCGCAATCCCAATGTTGATCAATTGGTGGAAATCACATTGCAAAGTGCTGAAAGTGCAAAAGCTTTCGGCTTAACGCCAAAAGTGGCACTCCTATCCTATTCTAGTAAAGGAAGTGGCAGTGGTATTGATGTTGACCTGGTACGTGAAACCGCCATACGTCTTTCTCATATGCCCTTGGATTATATTGTCGATGGTGAGTTACAGGTAGATTGTGCATTAAACCCTCAAGTGGCAGAGCTAAAGGCACCTAACAGCCCCATCAAAGGAGAAGCCAATGTACTGATCTTTCCTGATTTGAATTCCGGCAATATCGGATATAAGCTTGTTGCTAATTTAGGAGGCTATGAGGCATTAGGACCTATTTTGCAAGGCGTTCGTTTGCCAATGAATGACTTATCCCGTTCTGCCAGCATAGATGAAATATATAAAATGGCAATCATTACCGCTATGCAAAAAGAACGTTGATGATTTCCCGAAAAATTATAATGAGCACTTGAAAGATAATAGAATTTCAAAACACGTTTTTATGCACTCTGCCAAGCTTGATCAAAATGCTGAAATAGCAACATTAATTATGCTTTCGATAAATCAGAGAATTATCGTCATGTTCATTGCGAAATGTTTAACTAAAAACATAAAAGAAAGCCAGACCAAAGTCTGACTTATCATAACCTGTGGACAATGTTATTCTCCCGAAGGACCGTTTTTAGGTTCCCTTTCATCAGGATAATACTTTAGATTGGCATTGGTCCACTGATTATTACCGGCATCCTTTTTGGCCGGTTTTTTATTTGTGGCTGGTTTTGCTTTCTGCTTTTTCATATTCTCACCTCAGTCGCTAGTAGCGTGGATGCTTATCGCTGATTCTATGTATATAGCTAACAAAAAAAATGACACAAAGCATAACCGTCAGAGCACAGACACAAAATATCCATTTCAATGCGATATAATCTGCCAAAGGTCCAAACACTACAGTGCCTAAAGGCAACGCACAGGCATTTATGATCTGTACGGCACCAAATACCCTACCTTGTAAGAAAGATTCTACATGCTCTTGCAGATACGTTTGATAAGACGTTTGAAAACAAGGCATACATATGCCTATCAGAAAATTAGCACCTAAATACACTGCAAAATTAACGGCCATTCCTAATACCAACATGAATGCACCATAAACAAAAGTTGAGTATAGCAGCATTGTAATATGCCTTTGGCGATGTCCCCAGATGCTCATCAAGACACCGCCAACAACAGCACCTAAGGCAAACAGCATTTCGCTGATAGAAAGAGCATATACGGTTCCATGAAAATTACGTGCAACCAATAACGGTGTCATAAAAGCAGCAGGTGATATAAATACCATAACAAAGAAGATAAAGAGCAGCAGCTTAGACAGCATGTCATGATGTCTTATATACTGCCATCCTTCTTTCATCATCTGCATCGTCTTTTTCTTGTTTGCGTTTAGCTTTTGTGAATCCACCCTTACCAACAGCATAATGCCATTGCCAATGAGGGCAGTTATCACATCAAGGAAAAAAGCTATTTCTAATGGCATAAGTGTTAACAGCAGCCCACTGATGATAGGAGATAAAAACATCATCAGCGAATTAATAACACTATATATACTATTTATCTGCAGTAAATGCTCCTGTGGCACTAGCTGTGGCAATAAAGCATTTACAGCCGGCATTTGGATACCACTTCCTGCAGAGCGGATAAGTAAAACAACATACAGCATCCACATTTCCTGATAGCCTGTTAAAAAAGCCATAGCGACGATCCATGTGGAAAACGCAATTATACCATCGCTCCACATAATCAAATTACGCCGCGAAAAACGATCTGCTAACACCCCTGCAAACATGGATATCAACATTTGCGGAACATAACCACAAATCGTAGCAACACTCATCATAACACCGGATTTGCTTTGCAGAGTAATTTGCCAGATGATTGCAAATTGAACGATACTGGATCCAAATAATGAAATTGTTTGGGCACTTAAAAATTTAATACTATTCTGTTTCCATAATTGCATAATCATACTCCCTTTTTATAAGATACAAAACATAAAGAAAAGACTTCGCCTTGTTAAAAAAATTCGCGTAAGTCTTTATCATGTGAAACAGCATATTATTTTTATATGACGAAAAAAACAAAGAACTTTGTTTATTGACCGATACTATCTATTTTTAAGACAACGGCTTCGCACAACACTGTTTTCACTGCGAAGCCCTCTGCTCTTCGATGCTTTTTGAATACCCGATACAGCATTCTGCTCACCGCCTTTCTTTTTTATTATAAAGATAATTTTTATCCTCGTCAATCAAGGTTTTGCACTTTCAATAAACCAGCGAGTTCTCTCTAGAAATAAATTACGTTCAACCCCTGCTATACGACAGCGGTATAAGATGCCACATCCTCCTACCTGTGATGCTGACTTGCGGATTTCCAATACCCGATCAATTGGATATTCCATGCCATTGTCCCATATCATGACCTTGGGTATCAGATTGCCATAGCGATCATGTAAAGTCAATACATCCACATAGCGCTTATACAGTTTCATCATACTTAAAAGAAGGATACCGGATGAATCACATGTTCTTCCTTAGGATTAAATTCTGAGAGATCCGGTGTCAGCAACGTTACACAGCGTCGCACTTTCGCAAAACCAAAACGATTGCGTATCTGATCAATACTGATTTCTAATTGCTTCTGGCGCTGTCGCTCTTCTTCACTGGTAAATAAATTTAATTGTGTAAGTGCTTGATCATCCTCAATGCCACTTACACTTACTCCTATTGTTCGCAACGGTTGTTCAAAAGTATAATTTTCTTTTAATAACTGCAATACGACCGGCATGATTTCCTGTGCAATATTGGTAGCTTGCATGATCTTACGCTGTCTTGAAAACCAGGATAATTCTTTATTGCGCAAAGAAATGCTGATTACATTTCCCCTCAATCCACTGTCACGCATTCTTGAAGCTACGGATTCAACTAAAACATAATAAATAATCTTCGCTTCCTCAAAGGTATTGATATCTCTTGGAGCCGTAATGGCATTCCCTACGGATTTTACCGGCTCTTTCGCTCCACTCAACGCCACTTCGGAAATATCTTCGCCATTCGCAAACCACCAGATAAGCTCTCCCATCTTGCCAAAATGATCTTTCATCCATCCCTTTGATAAATTAGCCAAATCACCAATCGTATCAATACCATAATAACGCAGTTTCTTTTTGGTAGCTCTGCCCACATAAAATAAATCTTCTACCGGCAATGGCCAAACCAGTGTCTGATAATTATCCTTGCGAATTTCCACAAGTCCCATTGGCTTTTGCATATCGGAACCAAGTTTCGCAAAAATCTTATTATAACTGACTCCGATGGAAACACTTAATCCTATTTCCTGCCATACTCGCTTCTGAATCTCTTGCGCAATCGCTTTTCCGCTGCCAAATAAAGAAATCGATTGTGTCAAATCAATCCATGCTTCATCTAAACCAAAAGATTCCACTTTATCCGTGTATTCCCGATAAATGTCCTTTACCTGCTCCGTATAATACATATAAGCTTCATAATCCGGATGTATGATTTTCAACTGCGGACATTTTGCATAAGCCTCTCGTAAAGATTCACCTGTTTTAATATGATAAGCTTTTGCCATATCATTCTTTGCTAAAATTATGCCGTGGCGAGCCTCTTCATGACCACCGACCGCCATCGGTATCTTTCGCAGCTCCGGATGTCGCATTTCCTCAATTTGCGCATAACAATGGTTGATATCGCTGTGTAAAATCACACGTTCCTGCATATTATCCCGCCTTTCGCATTTATTATACCTCTTTTGTTCCACTTTTCAATAAAATTTGGAACATTGGATAACTTTTCCTCTGATTATTATATCAAGTGTTCCAAAAACTTGTCGCAAATGAAAAATTATGATAAAATAAAGTAAAGTGAGGTGCACGCTATGACATTAAGTGAACTGATTCGTTATTATCGCGCTAGTGAGCATCTGAGTCTGGAAGCTATAGGAGATTATGTCGGTGTAGCAAAATCCACTGTTAAACGGTGGGAATCCGGAGAATCAAAAAACATACCTCAGGCGAAACTGGAAAAACTCTCGGAATTATTTGGCATTAATGTAGAGGCATGCCTAAACAACCAGATAAAACCTATTTTGGGATATGTGAAAGCCGGTTATGATTTATTTGCACAAGAAAATCTACTTGGTTATGAAGAAGTGACACGCAAAGAAGCCAGACAAGGTGATTATTATTTAAAAGTACAAGGGGATTCCATGAACGGATCGCGCATTTATGATGGAGATTTGGTTTATGTGAAAAGCTGTAGCGATGTCAATAGTGGAGAGATTGCTGTTGTTTTAGTCGATCGACAAGAAGTTACGATTAAAAAGATTATTAAAAAAGAAGACTCTTTACTATTAGTCGCTAGCAATCCTACTTATGAACCTCGTTTATTTCACGGAGAAGATCTTCGCAACGGACGTATTCAAATCTTAGGCAAAGTGCTCCACTCAAAAATACAATTCTAAATTTCCTATACATATAGTATAACTACCGTATAAAGCAGTTACCTCTTGTCAATAATCTAAACAGGAGGTTTTTATTATGTATGCAATTCGCAGTAAACGCACCCATCGTTTTTTTGCAGGCGTAGATACACATACTGGCATTCACAGCTCTCACCATCTGCGCATGGATGAAATTCCCCTTTTATTTCTAAATGAAGAGCTTGCCCGCATTGAATTATTAATGCATCACATGAGCCCTTCCGCTTATGATATCGTAAAAATAAAGCTGGAAATTGAAGAGCCGATTTCCTCATAGAAGAGGCTGTAACGAAATAGACTGAATTGACAAGTCTATGAGGTTACACCTCTTT
>NZ_JAJCPX010000004.1:0-128690 GCF_020563125.1 Longicatena sp. 210702-DFI.1.196
CCCTATGATAATTTAGAGCGTTTTTTCTTTAAACCCTACGTTAATTTAGAGCCCCGATTTTTTTGATTGCGCCAATTTATTTTTTATACGTTGTATATCCTGTTTTAAATCAGCATAGCCAACATGATGTGGCTGTAACTGCTTCAAAATATTTTCTTTTTTTTCAAGAACATACATCCAATATTCTGTAAATAAAGGATGTTGATCTAAAAAAACACCAAACAAAATCTCATCCTCAGTTAATGTTTGCTCACCGCTATGTACCGATAATATTTGATAATAGTGCTGTTCATGCACCAGATCCTCACCATCAATCACAAAATGATGCTCATTCAGCCATCGTCTTAAATCATCGACATGATTATTCGATTGTAAAACAAGTTGTGTACAATGATGTGCTTTTTCTATGTCCTGTGCCAGTATGGAAGTAATACTTTCCCACCCCATACCAGCGATCGTAATACAAGTAATATCATCCGCCACATTCTGTAGACCATCACTTAATACGGTATGGATCCGATCTTCAAGATGCACTTCTTTAATTGCCTTTGCGCCCCGCTGCAATGGTCCTATATGAATATCACAGGCATAAGCTTTTTCGCACTTCCCACTTTGCATCAATGCTATTGGAAGCATAGCATGATCACATCCGATATCCGCTAAAATGCAAGGGCTATTTACCATATCGTAAATAGCCTTTAATCGTTTACTTAATTTCATCTTAAGGTTTATCAACAAAATCCTTTAAACGTTTTGAACGGGTTGGATGTTTTAGCTTACGTAATGCCTTTGCCTCAATTTGACGAATGCGTTCACGAGTAACATTAAATTCCTTGCCGACTTCTTCTAAAGTTCTTGTTCTTCCATCATATAATCCAAAACGCAGACGCAGCACCTTTTCTTCACGTTCTGTCAATCCTTGTAATACGGTATTTATTTCATCCTTTAACAGCTGATTGTTCGCATATTCATCTGGTGATAAAGCCTCTTTATCTTCAATAAAATCACCCAAATGTGAATCGTCTTCTTCACCGATTGGTGTTTCTAAAGATACTGGTTCTAGAGCAATCTTCTGAATTTCACGTACTTTTTCAGGAGAAATGTTTTCCATTTTCGCTGCAATTTCTTCTGCCGAAGGATCTCTTCCTAAATCTTGCACCAATTGACGCTGAATACGTGTTAATTTGTTAATGGTTTCAACCATATGTACAGGAATACGAATTGTTCTCGCCTGATCCGCTATGGCACGGGTAATTGCCTGGCGAATCCACCATGTTGCGTATGTTGAGAATTTAAATCCCTTTGTATAATCAAATTTTTCTACTGCTTTAACAAGGCCCATATTTCCTTCTTGAATCAGATCCAAAAACAGCATGCCTCGTCCTACATACTTTTTAGCAATAGAAACAACCAGACGAAGATTGGCTGAAATTAATTTTTTCTTAGCCTCTTCATCTCCAGCCTGTATTCTTCTGGCAATTTCTGGCTCTTCTTTCGGATCCAGCAATTCTACACGACCGATTTCTTTCAAATACATTTTAACCGGATCATTAATCTTAGTATGAGAAGAATTGGCAAAAGATTGTTCTAAGCTTTCAATCTCTGCTGCTAAAGAGTCTTCCTCTTCATCTTCATCATCTAAAAAATCAATGTCGTCATCATCACCAACAAGAGCGTCGTCATCTAATAAGTCAACATCGTCTTCATCATCTTTGACAGCGATGCCGTTGTCGCTGAACCACTGCAACAATTCATCAAAGTCTGCATCACTCATATCTAAATGTTCAACCGCATCCATGATATCTTTTTGATACAGTACCTTATTGACCTGATATGCTTCCTGCAATTCATCTTTGATTTCATCTAATGTCTTATATTCCTGCAGCTGTGCTTTGGCTTTCGTTTTTTTCATATCTCTACTTCCTTCCTTGGCAGAGCCGTTCTCCGCGTTCTTTGATAAGTTGGTTTTTCTCACCTGCTAGCTTGGCTTTTTCCATAGGATCATTCACTGTTTTGATTTTTTCATTCAGCATTTGAATCTTATCATCAAGGAAACAGTCCTTAACCTTTTCTACCGCTTCTTTCAATACTTCCATATCTACCTCTTCTCTTGCTAGCTCCCAATCTGCTATATCAAGTGCTAACGTCTTGACCGTTTCTTCTTTGATGGTATCTAACAAATCAGCGATTTCCATGAGCGTATGCGTGCGATAATAATCGATGATATAGATTGCAAGCTTATTACAAGTATCATCCTTCAAAAAACCTAATTCTTCTTTATAGTAGTTGCTGGCAGAAATACCACTTAACATCTGCGAGAGTATTTCGTATTCGGCATGACTTCGTCCACTTTTGGGAAAAGTCAAAAAACTTCGTTTTCCAAATGTTTCTTTTTTCTGAATCTGTCGTTCATTTATAGCAGTATTTTTTTCCTGCATATCAAAATCAGTCAGTTCACGAAGTCGGATATAATAGCTTTCTTTTTCAAAGTCATCCTGCAGATGCTTTATGGCATCAGCCATTTCCATAGCAAATTCTTTTTTCTGTGAATAATTATCTAAATTATATCTTGTTAATAGGTATTCAAACAGAAAGTCTATCCAAGATAAGGTACGTGAAGAGAGAGCGATCAGTTCATCTTTACCATAAGCATCAATGATCTCATCCGGATCCAATCCATACCGATTATCGACGATTTCAAATGCAATTTGTTCCTGAACGGCCATCTTCCCAAACTTATAAGTTGCATTTTTTCCTGCCATATCCCCATCATAACAAACAACGATAGGAACATGAAGCATCTTTAATAATTGCAATTGTGTTTTGGTGATGGCTGTTCCTAAAGTAGCAAGCGCATTATGCAATCCAACCTTTTCAAATGCTAAAACATCCATTGCACCTTCAACCAAGAAGACCTTTTTGGCTTTTCTTGCTTCTGGTTTCGCCCGATGATAGTTAAAGATTAAATCCCCTTTTTTATAAACATCAGTTTCTGTTGTATTTATGTATTTCGCCTCGTCACTTTCTTTTATGCGGCGGGCTGTAAATCCAACAGGATGACCATCTGCATCATGAATTGGGATCATGATACGATTCGCAAACACATCTTTCATCCCCATAGAACTCATACGGGCAAGACCGGCAGCTAAAATGTCACTATCCGGTATTTTTTTTGCATGAAGGAAACGATATAATGCATCTTCTTCAGGATTATACCCAATTGCAAAGGTTTTGATAATCGCGTCAGTAAGATTACGTTTATATAAGTATTCTTTTACATGACGAGCATCTAAAGTATCTAATTGATAGTGCGTATATTCAATTGTTTCTTGATTTGCCTTATATAAGGCAGCTAAATGAGGGTCGATTTTTTTGACAGGAAGAGCCAAAGAATGCTCAATGGGTACTCCGGCATACTCTGCCACTTTATAGACTGCCTCAATAAAAGAAATTTTTTCATACTTTTGGACAAAACCAAAGACATTGCCGCCTGTCCCACATACAAAGCATTTAAAAATCTGTTTATCCGCATTTACTGACATGGATGGGTCATGATCATCATGAAAAGGGCACTGAGCAACATAATTACGCCCTTTTCGTGTTAAAGGAACATAGCGTCCTACGACATCAACAATGTCAGCTTTGGCGCGAATCTGATTAATTTCCTGCTCACTTAATCGAGCCATGCGCTACACCACACTTTTCGCTTATAGTTTGATACGTTCTTCAATATATGATACTAAATCATTCAGATTTACACGTTCTTGTTTCATCGTATCACGTTCACGTACGGTTACACAGTTATCTTGTTCTGTTTCAAAATCCACTGTGATACAGAATGGTGTACCGATTGCATCATTACGACGATAGCGTTTTCCGATACTTCCTGCATCATCATAATCACAATTTGCAACAGGCGCCAACATCTGGAATACTTCCATACCTTTTTCGCTTAATTTCTTTGACAATGGTGTAATACATGCCTTAATCGGCGCAAGGAAAGGATGCAAATGCATAACGATACGCGTATCATTTTCTAATTCTTCTTCATCATAAGCATCGCATAAAAAGGCTAACATCAAACGTTCCACACCAACGGCTGGTTCCACACAATATGGCAAATATTTTTCATTCGTTGTAGGATCTAAATATTCTAATGATTTTTTACTTGCTTCTTGATGCTGTTTTAAATCATAATCTGTACGGTCTGCGATTCCCCATAACTCACCCCAACCAATTTGAGAGTGAAAGTTATATTCAATATCACAAGTACCCTTGCTATAGAAAGCAAGTTCTTCCGGTGTATGATCACGGAAACGCAAATGCTCAGGATCTACCCCTAAATCTGTCAAAAATTTCATACAGTAGTTTTTATAATATTCATACCATTCTAAATCTGTTCCCGGCTGACAGAAGAATTCCAACTCCATTTGTTCAAATTCACGGGTGCGGAAGATAAAGTTACCTGGCGTTATCTCATTACGGAAGCTCTTACCGATCTGACCAATACCAAACGGCAGTTTTTTACGCATAGAACGCTGAACATTTTTAAAATTGACAAACATTCCCTGCGCTGTTTCCGGACGTAAATAGATGGTATTTTTACTATCTTCCAAAATACCTTGAAAAGTCTTAAACATCAAGTTGAACTGACGAATATCAGTAAAGTTGTGCTTACCACATTTCGGACAAGCTATATGATGTTCATTGATATACTCCATCATCGCTTCATTGCTCCATCCTTCGACACTGACTTCACCATTTGTTGCTTCTTCAATCAGCTGGTCAGCACGGAAACGTGATTTACATTCCTTGCAATCCATCAAAGGATCGCTAAATCCACCAACATGTCCACTGGCAACCCACACACTAGGATTCATCAAGATAGCGGATTGGATACCGACATTATATGGTGATTCCTGAATAAAACGGCGCCACCAGGCTTTTTTTATATTTTCTTTCAATTCCACACCTAACGGCCCAAAATCCCAGGTATTAGCCAAACCACCATAGATTTCACTACCCTGATAAACAAAACCACTGTTTTTCGCGTGGGCCACGACGGTGTCAAATAATTTTTCGCTGTTCATAGATACGCCCCTTTCAAAAAAAACACATCAGCTGATGATGCTTAGCGAACAATTAAAAATAGTTACAAGAATACACTATAATATAACACTTTTTAAAGGAAAATGTCAATGCGAATCGTGTGATTTTCCATGATGTTTGCGCATTTTGTTTGAGTTCTGCTTTCCTTTTGTCACCAATTCTTTTTCCACCTAGAAAACATTTGTTTACTTAAGATAAAAAAAGCCCTATTTCACATTTCATCAAGCATTCACTATTACTTTTTCACAAAAAAAATGAAGGATCAAATTAACTTGATCCCTAATTCTAATAATATTACAATAGCTATTCTTACATTGCTATGATCGTTTTTAAAAATTTTACACTTTTCAAAGATATTCCGGCGTATTCATAAAAAAATGCATACAAATCTTCAAAATTTTGATAGGTAAAAGCTTGATAGCTTTTCAAAATATCATAATGTTCCATATGCGCCTTACATAACAAACGAAATACTTTCAAATCTTCTTTAGAACGCATAGCATCCTGTTCCATACGGTAGCAGGAATGACATATGAAACCACCATCCCTTATGGAGATTGCATAAATTGCCTTTTGATTGCCACAGCGCACACAACCATCCACGTAAGGTTCAATACCATGCATACGATTCATGATTGCTTGAAATAAACATAAAATCCGTATTGGATGCGTTGTTTCTTGTAAGATATCCAAAACCGTTTGCACGACCTCAAATACATCTTCCTCAAATTTACTGGCATCTATACATTCACAAACATACGCGGCAATGCTTTGCTTTAATAGATCTTCTCGGATATGGCGATAGCCTTCGATAATTTCGGCACTACGTAATGTGTAAATACTGCGTGTTTCTTGTAAAGGCAACTGCATACGTACATGGGTGAACAATTGGCATGCCGGAGCGTTTTTGCTTTTCACCTTTTGAATTCCCCTGGCATTCACATGCACAATGCCGCGTTTTCGACAAAGCACATGTAAGATAGCATCGTGTTCACGATATTCCTGATAACGAATGATGATGCCTTCTAACTCATCCTTCATGCGTATCCTCTAATTCTAAATAGCCGAATTGCTGCAATTTGTTACTGCGATTGCGCCAATTCTTTTCTACACGCACATATAATTCAAGTTCTACTTTTTTATGAAATTTCTCTTTCAATTCTTTTTGCGCAGCTAAGCGAATGCTGCGAATCATCGCCGCCTGTTTTCCTATCAAAATAGCTTTTTGCGATGTGCGTTCCACGACAATAAGAGCCTGTAAGAAAACAGCGGTAGCTGTTTCTTCTTTTCTTTCAATAACGACTGCTACGGAATGAGGGACTTCTTCATTAGTTTTATACAAAACCTTCTCACGAATGATTTCAGCTATCTGAAATTGTTCGCCGTGATCACTCACCATTTCATCTGGGAAAAATTTCGGTCCTTCTTCTAAATATCCCTTCGTGACTTCCAGTAAGTCATTCAGATTATCCTTTTGCAAAGCGCTGACGGGAAAAATTTCTGCAAACGTGTGACGTTCTTGCCATTGTTGCAGAGTACGAATTAGTTTTTCTTTGTCTAAAAGATCAATTTTATTTAAGATCAAAAAACATGGGATATGCGATTGTTTAATTTTTTCTAATAAAAATTCATCCCCACTGCCAAAGCTTTGTGTAGCATCCACGACCCAGAAATTAACATCAGCTTCTGCAATTGCTGTATAAGCATTACGATTTAATGTTTTCCCTAGCTCATGTTTAGGCTTATGGATTCCCGGCGTATCCGTAAAGATAAATTGCGCATCCTCTCTGGTCAGTATTCCACTAATATTGTTTCTGGTTGTTTGCGGTTTCGGGGTGGTAATGGCAATCTTCTCATTTAATAGTGCATTAAGCAGTGTGCTTTTACCAGCATTCGGACGTCCGATAATAGCGATAAATCCTGATTTATAATTCATGATAGATCCTCACTGTCAAAACTCATTGGCAATAATTCCGCAATCGTTGTCACCAATGTATCTTTTCCATTGCTTAAAACAATCGGTGTATCCTTTTCTAATAGCTCCACAAGTACCTGACGACAAGCTCCACAAGGCGTGCCGATCCGTTTACCATCGCTGACAATTGCTAAAGAAACAATATCCTGCTTGCGATAGCCTTGAGAATAAGCTGCAAATATTGCACTACGTTCAGCACAATTGCTTAAGCCATAGGATGCATTTTCAATATTGGCCCCTTGAATATATGTACCATCTTTTGTCTTTACACAAGCTCCTACATGATATTTTGAATATGGCGCATAGGCATTTTTCATCGCCGCGAATGCTTGCGTTAAAATATCATCATAACATTCCATAAATTTTACCTCCTATAATAATGATACCTGAAATAGCTGCTGCTATGGATATTACCAATACAGCGGCAGCTGCATAGTCTTTGATTTTTTTGGCTTCCAATGAATATTCCGGTGAGATTTTGTCAGTAATGGTTTCTACTGCACTATTGATAAATTCAAAGGCAATCACCAGTGCGATCATAAGAATGATCACAAGCCATTCCCATACTGTTAAGTGCAAAAAGATACAGGCAATAAAAACAAATAAGCCTATCAGACATTGTAAAGCAATGCTGTGATCATGCCGAATACCATCAAACAATCCCGCAAACGCATAGCGGAATTTATTTATGAACTTTTTTAGGAACGATTGCATCTAATATCACATCCTGTAACGCAAACATTATTTTCTCATCATCTTTTTCCATATGATCATAGCCTAACAGATGAAGCAGACCATGGGTAAACAAAAAACACACCTCTCTGCGCAACGAATGACCATATTCCGCTGCCTGATCTACCACTGCTTGAACATTTATGAAAATATCTCCTAATTCATCCAGGCCTTCCATCATTTCATAAGTATCTTCTTCATCTTTTAGCGCAAAGCTGATAACATCCGTAGGACGGTCTATATGGCGATACTCACGATTGATTTCATGAATCATTGCGGGGTCCACAAAAATGATAGAAGCGTTGTAATCTTGTGATAAAGATAATATCATTTTCGTCCGTTCGGCGATTGCTACAAAATCTTTTTTATAACGATTCCAGCGTTTCTCGCTGCTTTGATTGTTGATGATAACATTCATAAGAAACACACTCTCTTTCATACTGTTTTATTATAACATGGTTTATGATGCTCTTCCTATAAGTTTTTGCATTCTTTCATAGCAATCGAATGTTTTAAGGATAAAGATGGATATCACTAATATTAAATTAAACATTTCTTTTTCATTTGCGGTATCCATATGTAAGTATTGTGATACCATTTATGTAAAAGTTCTGTATACATCAGGTAAAAATTCTGTTAAAATAAGAGTGTTTCAGAAAGGTTTTGGGAGGTTTTCTTATGATACATACCGCAGCACAGACCCTGACCCTGTCCAGCATCAGCTGGGACTTCATTATCGGAGGATTGGCATTATTCCTTTTTGGAATCCAATTTATGGGTGACGGGCTAAAGAGTATCGCAGGAGAAAAATTAAGAGATTATATCGATAAGTACACAAACAAGCCATGGAAAGGGATCTTGGTCGGTACTATCATCACTGTATTTATTCAGTCAAGTTCAGCAACTAGCGCTATCGCAATCGGTTTTGTCCGGGCAGGCTTAATGAGCTTGGAGCAATCGGTTGGAATCATCATCGGGGCGAATATTGGTACGACCATCACGGCATTTCTGATTGGTTTAAAAGTTGAAACACTGGCATTATATTTTGTCTTCCTCGGTGTCTTAATCACATTGTTTGCAAAACGTAAAAAACAAACCTATATGGGACAGATTGTCTTAGGGTTTGGGTTATTGTTTTTTGGCCTTCGTCTAATGGGTGATGAATTGAGCAAATTGGGTGAGTTGGATTTCTTTGCAAATCTAGCTACCACCATGCAGGATCAACCAATTTTAGGATTCTTGTGTGGTATTGGAATGACTGCTGTTGTCCAATCCAGTAGTGCCGTTGTCGGCATCATTCAAAAGATTTATGATTCTGGTGCCTTGACATTGACGGCGGCTTTACCTTTTGTTTTTGGTAGTAACATCGGTACGACCATCACGGCTGTGTTTGCTTCAATCGGCGGCAGTATTTCTGCCAAACGAAGCGCTGCTGTTAATGTTTTGTTTAATGTAGTTGGTTCTATCTTATTTATGTTCTTATTACATCCTTATGTAGATCTGATCACGAATTTGAGTACCACATATCATATTTCCCCAATGATGCAAATAGCGATGGCTCACATTTTGCGTACCTTAGTAATTTCCATTCTCGCCTACCCTTGCATCAATATCATGGTCAACATCATAAAGAAAGTGATTCCAGGAGAAGAAGAAAAAATCGAACTCAATTTGGATGTACTTGATCCCAAACTGGCCGCATCCTTGCCAGCTGGAGCTTTAGGTGTTAGTAAACAGGTTACCGTGAAAATGGGTGAACTAGCAGCTGATTGCATTCGCGCAAGTCAAGATTATTTTAATAAACAATCCGGCAAGTATTGCAATGCCTCTCGACAATATGAAGATGCCATCAATTCTCTGGATGCCAAGATTACAGATTATCTGGTAAATATTGCTCATAATAGTTTGAGTGAGCATGACACGGATGAATTTATTTCCAATCTGCAAGTCATTAAAAATATAGAACGTGTCGGTGATTTGACAATGAATTTAAATGAATTCTTTGAATTAACCTATGAGGATAAAGGAAACTTTACCGATGAGGCAATTCGTGATGTGAACGAAATGTATGCAACTGTTTTAGAGATGAATGAGATGGCCTTGGCTTATTTCACAAGTCGTGATGAGTCTTATTTGAAAATGTTGGATGATAAAGAAAATTATTTGGATCTTGTTGAAGAAAAAGCTCGCCAGCGTCACTTCAAGCGTATGGCTGGTGAAGTCTGTGGATCCGGTGTTGCGGCAAGTATTTATGTTGATATCCTTGGTACCCTAGAGCGTATTGGTGACCATATATGGAACATTGCAAAAGAAGATAATGAACCTATCCCAATGCACAAAACATTAGCCGAACAAGCCATTTAATTGTTTTATCATGATGAAGACCGCTTCAGTCAAGAAACGGTCTTTTTTTTACAACATTTTTTCAGAACCTTACCAATGCTGTAAGCCTTTTTCTGATATTACTTCTATCATCCTTATCCGAAATCATAATGCTGCCCTTTTACCATATAAATGATATGTTCACAAATATTTTTTGTATGATCTCCAGCACGTTCGATATTTCTAAGCATGGCACTTATTTCAAATAGTTCTACTACCAGCGTTTCATTCGGATGTTGCAACAAATTCTGTTTCAGTTCCTCATACAGTTGGTTAATGCCTTCATCTTTTTTAGGAAGTTGAAAAGCTGCTTTTACATCACGTTGTTCATATGCCTTTAAAGTTTCTTTCAACATTTCAATAAAGCGTTTTTCCATTGCCGCCGCATATGCCATCACGTTTTCTTCTAATACTTCAGATTTAATTAAAAAAGCCGCAATATTTTTAGCATAATCTGCAATTCTCTCTAATTCACTGGCTATTTTTATATCTGCCACCACTTTGCGCAAGTCACTGGCAACCGGTGATAATAAAGCTAAAGAGCGCACGGATTGATCATTGATTTCTTCTTCTAAATGATTAATAAAATCATCTCCCTGCACTATATCCAGAGCAATTTCACGGCTTGGTTTTTCCAAAACACAAACAACTTTTTCATGCATTTGTACAACACTTTCTGCCATCCTTTTAACACTATCTTCATTAACTTCTAGCTCTTTTTCAATTTTAACCATAATCTGACCTCCTATCCAAATCGTCCGGTGATATAATCTTCTGTACGTTTATCATCCGGCTGCTGAAAAAGTTTGCTTGTTTGATTACATTCAACAACTTCACCCAAAAGGAAAAATGCCGTTTCATCACTGATACGTGATGCTTGTTGCATAGAATGTGTTACAATGACAATCGTATAGTCTTTTTTCAATTCTTCCATTAAATCTTCAATCTTGCTTGTCGCAATCGGATCTAAAGCACTGGTCGGTTCATCCATTAAAATAACTTCCGGTTCCATAGCGATTGCACGCGCAATACATAGACGCTGCTGCTGACCTCCGGACATTCCCAAAGCACTATCCTGTAAACGATCTTTAACTTCGTCCCATAAGGCGGCTTTTTTTAACGATTGTGCAACAATATTATCCAAAATTTTTCTTTTTTTTATGCCCTGACAACGCGGACCGTAAGCAATGTTGTCATAAATGGACATAGGAAAAGGATTTGGTTTTTGAAAGACCATGCCAACTTTTGTACGTAAGTCTACAACATTCATTGAAGCATCATAAATATCAACACCATCTAATGCAATACTCCCTTCAATGCGACAGCCTTCAATTACATCATTCATGCGATTTAAGCAGCGCAAAAAGGTTGATTTGCCACAGCCACTGGGGCCAATCAATGCAGTGATATGATTTTTTCTTATCGTAAGATCCACATTTATCAATGCTTGTTTTTTTCCGTAATATAAGTTCAATTTCTCTACTTGAAATATCTGTTCATCCATGTCTTTTCTCCTATCTTTCCATATTCTGTACACATAAAACGATTTACCATCTTCAGGGTTTTCCATTGCTTCTTTTTCAATACCAGGCTTTATTGAAACGCCGGCTCATCAATTTCACCAAGAGATTTAACATGAATACAAACACCAAGATCACAATTGAAATCGCACAAGCTAATTCAAAATTGGGTTGCTCACTACTCATGATGTTATAAATATGTACCGCAAGTGAAGTACCTTGGGAGAGCAGCGTTGGACTATCGTTAACATAGGTTCCCATCGTATATATTAATGCGGCACTTTCTCCGATAACACGACCAATACTCAATAAAACACCACTCAAGATGCCGGGAACGGCACATGGCAACACAATTTTAAAAATTGTCTGACTTTGGTTAGCTCCTAATGATAAAGAAGCATCACGCAGTGTTTGCGGAACGATTGCTAATGCTTCTTCGCAAGAGCGAATGATGATTGGTAATAAAATAATGGCCATTGTCAAAGAACCTAATAAAACATTCGTTGTATCAGCTCCTGCTAATTTTGTTAATGGGAATAATACAGCGACGCCCATTAAACCAAAGATGATGCTCGGGACTCCTGTCAACATCTCAATAGCACTGCGAATCCCTGAAGTGATTTTATTCTTAGCCGCATATTCATGCAAATATATGGCTGCGCCGATTCCTAAAGGTAACGCAATCAATAAGCTGATTATAATGAGATACAATGTTGTAAGTAATGAGCCACGAATACCTCCACCAGGTGTTTTGAAATAGATTTTATTAATTGAAACGGCATCTTGATCTAGCAATCTTGCTACTGTTTTCGCATCTTGTGAAACGATATTGCCAGCTAAGCGTGTAGTTCCCTGTGTTGTTTGATAGGATAAGTTTTCTAATAAATAGCCACTTTCAGCACTTATGGAAGGCTTATTTTGACGACTTTCATCCTTAAGATGAGCAAATGGGGAAGCATCATCTATTGCTTCTACAAGAACGATAGCCTCATTATTTTCATTTCTAGCATCAACGAATCCAACACCCCAACGTTCACTCCAATACATATCATCCGAGGCATCTTCAGGTGATTTATACGTACTGGGATGATTGTTTTTCTCCTGGATACTCGTCATGTAGTTTTTTGCCCAATAATCGCCTGTTAATAATTTCATTCCAAGCATACCACTACCTTTACTAAAGATGAATATGAAGATACTCAACAATAACAATACACATATTGCACTGGATGCATATGTAAGCATGTTCAATATACCATCCGTAAAACGACGTTTATTTTTTTGATTGCGCATAGTTTCATTCATTTTAATTTCCCTACTTTCTTCTTCACTAGATTCAATATTAAATTTGACAGTAGTATAACCGCCATCAGTACCAATCCAGCAGAAAAACGTATATCATAATCTAAACCGGTCGTTTCTTTCAAACCGGCCAACATGGTCGTTGTTAAAGTACGGGTAGTATCAAACAAATGAAAGGTTGGGCCGAACATCTTATTCCCTGCGACCATTGCAACAGCTGTAGCTTCGCCAAAGGCTCTGCCAATACCTAAAATGGCGCCTGCGAAAATACCTGATTTCGCTGCTGTCAAAACAACCTTAAAATGCGTTTGTGTTGCTGTAGCTCCTAAGGCCAATGAACCAAGCTCTATTTCCTTATCGACAGAGCGAATAGCCGTAATACTTAAGGCTGTAATTGTAGGGAAAATCATAATTGCCAATAATAGAATAACAGCCAATAAAGAACTTCCCCCTGCTGTAACAAAACCGAAATTAGCAGCTAAGGAACTAACAAGCAAAGTGATCGTACCAGAAGCAAATACGCCATATACGACAGAAGGTATAGATGCTAGTAATTCGATAACAGAACTCAAAAGTACGGCAATACGCTTTGGCGCTATTTTTGCGATATAAAGAGCAGTGAGCACGGATATCGGAAAGGATAGCAGCATAGCCCCAAAAGCAGAAATGAGCGTATTAACGATAATAAATCCAACACCGTAAATCCCCTGATCTTGGCGCCATGTCATACCAGTTATAAACGGAAGAAAATCAACACTGCCATACGTATAATTGGGAAGAAAAGGTGCTATGCCTTTGATACTGATAAATACGATGATCACTGCAATCGCGCTGGATGCTAAAAGTGCCATCATCAAAAAGAGTTTTTTCATCCTTTGATCTTTTCTTAATTTCTTTTGATTCTCTATTGTATTAATATACTGTTTTACATAACTCTTCATTTTTACCCTTCCTCTTATCATAGGAAAGAACAGCTCTTCATTTCCCTTTGAGCTGTCCTTTTCAAACACGAATTATTTTACATCTTCCCAATTCGTAGTTTCACCAGTAAAGATTGCTTTTAGCTGTGCCTGTGTCAAATTGGCAAAGTCGTTATTCTCTTTATTTACAACAGCCACAACAGCATCAATACAGTATTGTCCACTCTTCATAGCTTTCGATATATCACCATCTTCTTCCTTAAAGGCACGTGATGCAAAACCGATATCGCCACGATTTGCTCCATCTTTTTCTGCACCTAATACACGTTTTGTAGCATCTCCACTACCCGAATGATTCATAACAAATTGGAAATTACCTGCCATTGGTGAAAATTGTTCTAGTGCAGCTTTTAATGTCTTTTCCACAGAAGTGGAACCACATGTCGTAATGGTAATTTTTGAATTATCTTTTGTTACAACTGGATATTTTTTCGCTAGTTCATCCCAAGATTTTGCTTTGCTCATATCAACTTCACCGCCGTTTTTCGCGACAACTGCCATACCTTCGCTGGAATTTTGAAGATAATCCAAGAATGCCAGTACCAACTGTTCTTTATCTGCACTGCCAAAATCATTTTTGGCTCTTGTCACAAAGTTGAATGGTCGCTGCAGTTGATAAGAACCATCCAATACAGTTTCGCTGCTTGCTGTCACACCCTCAAATTGCAAAGCTTTGACATTGTTCTTGGCAAAGTCTGTAGATAGTGATGTATAACCGATACCGTTTTTATCAGCACCCACTTTCGCCGCCATATCATCGTTACTGGAAACCTCATTTGCCTGCTTTGTCAGCTTTCCTTCAAAGTCTATTCCTTTCTCAAAAGCTTCTCGAGTTCCACTTGATGCATCTCTTGTATACACCTTGATAGCACCTGTGACTTTTCCTGCATCATCACCTGTTGCATTTCCACAACCTGCTAATAATCCTAACACAACTAAACTTACAAATATTTTTTTCATCTTAACCTCCATCTAACCGTTTTTTTAACGGCAACATATTCCTCCTTGAATACGCTCTTATCTTAAACCATAAATATAAATAGACCATCAATGTCGTGTTAAGCATTTGTTAAATAATTGTGATAATTACACTCTTTATAAAAAAAGAAATCATTCGGGTAATCACTAATACATTGCTTATTACCTTTCCTGTTTTTCTTACCAGCTATATAGAATTTTCCAAAATTTCCTTGCCAAGTTTATGTGATAATGCTATAATATGACAGCAGTAAAAACATGTCGCGTTCGGCAAGCGGTTAAGCCACAGCCCTCTCAAGGCTGTACCACGGGTTCAAATCCCGTACGCGATACCATGATAAAAATAAGCCCGAGTCATCGAGCTTTTTTTATGCGCGTTTAAGTATGAATCATTTTGATTTCGCTTTATACAAAATCATCTATTCATGTTAGCCTTTATTATTTTACGAACACATCATAAAACAATAATTGTGATAACAGATTTAACATGCATCAGAATTGTCGATACATGGTTTAATCACATAATCCCTATCTGGTAAATTGGATTTTGTCAAAATAGTCTTTGTTGCGACATTATTTCTTTTCATAGGTCTTCTGCCATCTGCTTTTATGATAATCCTACCATTTTTTCTTCACATTCAATATACTTTTCTCATAACTGCTTACGGAGCTATATATTACAACTATAAAAATAACAAAAAGACACGCTTATGTATGATCACTAGGAAAGAAACCGGTTCATTTATTTTATAAACTTGATGGTCATTTCATAATGTAAGCGTGTCTTTTAATTTTTTAACTTTATCCGAAATAAGGTTCCTTTGCCATAGGTGCTTTCCACTTCTATGTTACCGCCATGTGCCTCAATGATGGATCTGACGATCGGCAATCCTAAACCGCTACCACCACTTTGACGACTGCGTGCATCATCTACACGGTAAAAACGATCAAAGATTTTTTCCATATCCTTCTTTTGTATGCCGCATCCTTCATCCTCTACTTCAAGGATGTAATACGTAGTTTCCATACGGGTACGTAAGGTAATGGTACCGGAATCACTATATTTAATCGCATTGCTTAGCAAATTTAAGATTACCTGAAGCATTCTTTTAGGATCACAAAAGGCATATTCTAATGTCTGATAGTCCTTTTGAATGTTCAGTTGCTTTTTTTGCGCATTTTTCCATAAAGAATCGCATGCCTTATCAAATAAAGCACAAACATCACATTTTTCACGCTCTAAAATAACATTAGACAATGATAACCGTGATAACTGTAGCAAATCTTTGACTAAAACATCTAAACGTTGTACTTCCTTTGCCATCTGTGATAAAAACTCTTTTTCCGTGATGGGATCATCAAAATCATCACGGTTTAAGATTTCTACCATTCCTTTTAATACAGAAATAGGCGTTTTTAATTCATGAGAAGCATCAGCAATAAAACGTTTCTGCATCTTTTCCCCTTCCAATGTCTTCGATATATCTTGAAACAGTACCAAACAACCGCTATATTTACTTTTCGCCAATACCGGTATGCTGATAGCTTGAAATTCTACTCCATTGATATTTATGATCTTATCCATATCACGTTCCAAGATAAAAGCATCTTTAATAAATTCACGTACTCCATGAACAAAGGGATTATCTAAATAAGTTAAAGGCTCTAAATGACTCATGCATAACGATGCTATATTGTTATGCATGACAATGTTACCAAATTGATCAATCAGCAACATGGGAAAAGGAATACTTGAGACAATTGTTAATAACTGTTTATTTTTCAAATGTGCATCTTTAGCCGTAGAACGTATTTCCTCTTGTAATTCCTTATTTTCTTTGCTTTTTTTAGATTCATACTGCTGTTCATAAACCACTTCTACAATATATAATGAGATGGCCAATAATAACAAAATCACATATACATTCCATTGTGTCTCATACGCTAGCAAAGCATAGCTGCAAGTCAAAAGAATAAACCATGCATATTTAGGCAGTTTCATGCAATTCCTCCAGTAAATAGCCTACACCTCGACTGGATTTGATATGAACATTAGAACCTTGTAATTTTGTGCGCAATTTAAAGACATGTACATCAACGATGCGCGTATCCCCATCATAATCAAACCCCCAGATATCATTTAAAATGGCATCTCTTGATAAGACGATGTTTTTATTAGATACAAAGTACTCAAGCAAGTCAAACTCTTTTTTCGTCAACGTTAAAAGCTCATCTTTCAATAAAGCTTCACGTCGCTTTAAATTGATACGTAACTCTCCAATTTCCAAGTCTTTTTCCATTCGTTTGCTCTGACGTTTCATATGAGCATTTACTCTTGCTAATAATTCTCGTGGCGAAAATGGCTTTGTGACATAATCATCCACACCTTGATCAAATGCATAAAGTATATCGGTTTCATCATCTCTAGCTGTCAGCATGATCATCACGCTGTCTACATGCTGTGTACGTAATTTCTGAACGATTTCGATACCGCTGACATGGGGTAACATCCAATCAATGATTAACACATCAAAAGGTTGCTTTAAAGCAATATCCAATGCTTCTTGTCCATCCCCACTTTCTACGATCGTGTGTCCAGCTTTGCGCAGATCATAAGAAATGATCTTACGAATATTTTCTTCATCTTCAATCAGTAAGACTTTTGCCATACCTTTCTTCCTCCTGTTCATAGCGTTCAATAATCTTTTGAACCAGTGGATTACGGACAACATCAAGACTTGTCAGTTCCACAAAGGAGATTCCTTCAATTCCTTCCAACAGCTGTTTTGCATTTAATAAACCACTGTCCTTTTTCTTAATCAAATCAATCTGAGTAACATCCCCTGTAATGACGATACGAGAATGAAACCCCATACGGGTAAGAAACATCTTCATCTGCGCTCTCGTCGTATTTTGTGCTTCATCTAAAATAATAAAAGCATTATCCAATGTACGACCACGCATATATGCTAATGGCGCGATTTCAATCACTTCTTTTTCTAACAATTTTTCTACTTGTTCCTGTCCTAAGGTATCATATAATGCATCATATAACGGGCGCAAATAAGGATCAACCTTTTCCTTTAAATCTCCTGGTAAAAACCCCAGATTCTCACCAGCTTCAACTGCTGGACGCGTTAAAATAATCTTTCGTATCTCACCCTTTTTTAACAGACTAGCTGCATATACAACAGCTAAATAGGTTTTACCCGTACCGGCCACACCACTGGCAAAAACTATTTCTGATTTACACATGCATTGAAATAAATAACGTTGACCAATCGTTTTTGGATAAATCAATTTTCCATTCACTGTTTTACCAATCGGTTTTTGATAGGTCAAAGAAAGTTCATGCAAACGATGCAATTTCGCCAAACGGCATACATATTCAATATCTCTAGGTTGTACATCTAAATGCTGTTCCATCATTTGAAAAATGGCCTTAATGATTTCCTCAATTGTCGCAAACGTTGTTTTATCATCGCATAAGACACTTAGCTGATTATTACGCATAATCATTTCACAAGCAAAGGCTTTGCGTAAGATTTCCAAGTTTTGATCCTGGGCACCGCATAATTTCACGATCCATTCCATGGGATATTCTTCTAAAGCAATAGCATAATTTTGACTCATACAGACTCCTTTATTTTTATGGTGTTGTGATATCTTGTAGTAAAGTATAATGAATCACCATCTTTATTTTACCCATATCCTTGGAGAATTGCAAAATATTTTCCTTATGAATCTTATCATCTTTATGAAAATCTTGACTGACCTGTGCTCTGGCAGCCATTAACAGTTCAAAATATTGAAAAGCCTTCGGCATTTTGGTATCATCCATGCTTACTGTCACATCTCGCCATGTGTATGCGAAGACCCGCCCTTTTACATAAACTTCTTGATTTTTACTTTTACTATCAGCGATGACATTGCTGACAAGAACATCGCCTTTATGCACAAATTCATTTACTTTATGCACTTTATTTCCATGCTGTATATCAAAACGAGCAATGACGCCATCTTGTTTGGCAATGAGTTCACGATGATGCAACGTTTCCAAAGTGGCGAATTCTTTAGGTGTATACGTGATGATATAACGGCTGCCTCGCTTTTCTATTTCCAACCAAGCAATTTCATTCTCTAGTTTCTTTTTTAAAGCTTCCTTTAATTTATTTTCATCTTGATGATGAAATGGTGTCGTATATCCCATCTGTTTTAATGTTTTTTGAATCAATATGCGACTCTCGTCTTTTTCTCCCTTGATTGTTACCTCAAAGATAGTAGAACTGAGCCCATACCAAATAAGAATGGCTGCTACCACACTCAAAAGACGTGCTGGTTTTACCATACTGCGTAACAAATACCCTAACATCCCAGTCGTTGTCAAAAGAACAGCCTTCGGCAATAAGCGATAAATCGTATGCCGCTGTAAAACAGATGTGTAGAATTGAATTTCTCTTTGATGTATCGTAATGTCATATAGTTCAAGATTTCCTTGTTTACAAATATGCAAAAAAGCACTTGCATCCATCTGTACTTTCCATTTATCAAGACCAAGTTTTTTTCTAGCTTTCATATTGGAATGTCAGTTCCAGGAAGCAACCTTCCAGGAGCAGTTCCTCCTTTTCCAATGCCAGCATATGCAACTTATCTCCTCTGATTGAAATTTCCATCTGCGGCATTCGAATCTTTATGAGAGTTTCACTGACCAAAAGTACCTCTTGATAATGTTCAATTGTCATCTGGTTTTTATCAATGGAAAGCATGTCGTCACCTCTATACAAGATACGTTTTTGCTTTTCTATTTATGACTGTTTCTCTTCCGCCTCCTTCACATCTTTATTATAAAGAAGAATAAAGAGAGGATTTGTTATAATTTTGTTAATTTTTTGATACGATGAGCTTACTACCAAAAAAACAGAAAGTTTTTCAGTTTGTTTGTAAAAAATAGCACATACCTTTTATATAGGCATGTGCTATTTTTATAAAACTTTGCTTAAGAATTCTTTTGTCCTAGCATTTTGAGGATGTAAGAAGACTTCTTCTGGTGTTCCTTGTTCTGCAATTATGCCGCCATCCATAAAGAAGACACGATCACTGATTTGTTTTGCAAAGCCCATCTCATGCGTTACTATGACAATTGTCATTCCCGTATCTGCTAGTTCCTTTATGACCTCTAACACATCTTTGACCATTTCTGGATCAAGTGCACTAGTTGGCTCATCAAATAAAATCACATCCGGTTGCATTGCCATCGCACGTACAATTGCTAAACGCTGTTTCTGTCCACCTGACAACTTTCTTGGAAATTCATCCTTCTTGTCTAAGAGTCCAACTTTACTTAACAATTCACATCCCCGCTTTTCTGCTTCTTCCTTAGACATTTTCAATTCTAGACAAGGAGTGATGGTAATATTATCAAGCACACTGAGATGCGGAAACACATTGAAATGTTGAAAGACCATTCCGATTTTTCTGCGGTGTAAATCTAAATCTACGCTTTTATCCGCTATATTAACACCTTCAAAAATAACTTTGCCTGAAGTAGGCACTTCTAGCAAATTCAAACAGCGTAAGAAAGTACTTTTTCCTCCACCACTAGGTCCGATGATAGACACAACTTCCCCTTCATGAATTTCTTCGGTGATTCCTTTTAATACTTCCAACTCACCAAAACGTTTGGTTAGATTCTCTACACGAATTAAAGCTTCTTTAGTCACTGACACGCATCCTCCTTTCCATATATTTTACAAGTTTACTTAAACTGTAGGTAACAATCAGATAAATGATGGCCGCAATCGTCAATGGTTCTAATGAGAAATAGGTCGCTGTCTTTACGATATTGTTAACACTCATTAATTCACCGATATAGAAAGAGGAAGCCAATGATGTTTCCTTTACCATCATAATAAATTCATTTCCTAAAGAAGGAAGAATGCTCTTAATAGCTTGTGGGAATATGATTTTAACCATCATATGCTGATTACTCATTCCAAGACTTTTGGCAGCTTCCCACTGTCCTTTATCGACAGACAGAATACCACCGCGAATAATTTCAGCAACATAAGCACTACTATTAATGATTAAAGCAACAATCACACTGACCAGCATCGGAATATCACTGTTGATAGCCGCAAAAATACTTACAAACAACCATAATTGCAACAACAGAGGTGTACCACGTATTGCTTCTACATATGCACTTGATAATAATTGTATAAAACGATTCTTGCTCAATTTGATGAGAGCGAAAGCCGTTCCAATCAATGTACCACCTAACACGGTCACAAAGGCTAATCCAAGTGTCATACCCAAACCTTCTAAAAACATTGGCCAATAACGTACAGCAATTTTCCATGTTCGTTGGAGAAAGTTTCCTTCAATTTTTTGTTTATCGTAATTTACAGCAGCCTGATACCATTCTTCATATAACCCCTTATCTCGTACCTGCTGAATGATTTCATTCGTTTTATTTAATAGTGCAATTTCACCTTTAGGAATACCGACTCGTGTTCCCATATAATCAGGATTTAGTTTAAAGAGCAACTGTTTGCTCATGTGGATACCTTCATTCTGTTTTGCAAAATCCTGTCCGGTACCATAAGCGCAGGCAACGGCATCTACACTGCCATTTTTTAATAGGTTTATACCATCATTTAATCCGGTGATATATTGAATGTTGGCCTCTTTCAGTTGTGTCTTTACATAATAATCTTGTAAAGAACCTGCCTGTACTGCAACCTTTTTTCCTTTAAAATCGCGTAGTTTTGTATACACATCTTTTTTATCTGCCTTAATTAGCAATCCCTGCCAGCTGGATTCCCCATTTTCATCATAGTAAGATTCACTCATTTCCATCGCATCCATTCGCTCAGGCGTTTTGGTAATGCCGGTGATTGCCATATCAATCTGACCATTTCCAAGACTTGCCAATACAGCATCAAAATCCATTGCCTTAATGGTCAGTTTGACCCCCATCTCATCAGCAATATATCTGGCAAAGTCCATATCACTACCGACGTATTGATCTTGTCCTGTTTTCGTCGTATCGATAAATTCATTCGGTGGAAAGTCTGGTGAGGTTCCAACAATCAGTTCTCCACGTTCCATGATTTTGTCTAACAGTTCCCCTTCACCATTCGCCTTGGTGCTTTCTTTTGCCTGTATCTGTATTAAAAAGCTTCCACAAAGCACGCTAAGTAGGATAAATAAGGTACTTATTTTTGTGAATTTCTTCATCATCATCTTCCTTTCTCACTCATAAAATAAAAACGCCGTCTCTATTCCAGAGACGACGTTTTATCGCGGTACCACTCTAGTTATTCCTATAATCTATAGGAATCCCTCAACCTGTAACGCTGGTCAGCGGTTTCTCCTACTAAGTTCAAAGAAACACTCCCAGATGCGTTTCCATTATCACGTTACCGTTGAACTTCCACTCTGTTTCAACTCGCTGTTGGTATATGATAATGTACTCTTCTGATCATGCGATTTTTTATAAGTGGCTTTATCATACTGGATTCATTTTTATTTGTCAATACATAATAGAAAGTTTCTATAACGATTCTTAAAAAATCATGCCCATTTGTTTTTATGCCAGTAACAAGATAATAATCGAGGAAGAGAGAATAATTAATTTCCGTCCTCTCACACCACTGTACGTATGGAACCGTATACAACGGTTCAAAACAATACAAAATATGCTTGAACTGAAATCGATTTGCTTTGGTTCTTATTCCTAGATACAGAGATTTGCCTCGACCTTCCTTCACCTCACGATGAACACCCTTGGTTCTGGCTAGTGATTGACGACTGTGATGAACGCCTCCACCGTACTCTTTTACCACCTAGTTATGATCCATGCCAAGAACACGAAAAAAACATCATGCTAGCACACATGATGTTTCACTGATTATTTACCAAAATAACGGTCTAATAAGCCTTTAAATGCTTTGCCATGACGTGCTTCATCACGTGCCATTTCATGAACCGTATCATGAATCGCATCTAAATTAGCAGCTTTTGCTCTTTTTGCCAAATCAAATTTACCTGCTGTTGCGCCATTTTCTGCATCTACACGCATACGTAAATTCTTTTCTGTAGAATCACTTAAAACCTCACCCAATAATTCAGCAAACTTCGCTGCATGTTCTGCTTCTTCAAAAGCCGCTTTTTCATAATACATGCCGATTTCTGGATACCCTTCACGATGCGCAACACGTGCCATTGCTAAATACATACCAACTTCACTGCATTCCCCTTCAAAGTTCATGCGTAAATCGTTCATGATATCTTCACTGGCACCCTGTGCAACGCCAAGGACATGCTCAGCAGCCCAACTCATTTCACCTTCTTGTTTCGTGA
Source organism: Longicatena sp. 210702-DFI.1.196 (assembly GCF_020563125.1). Classification (NCBI taxonomy): domain Bacteria; kingdom Bacillati; phylum Bacillota; class Erysipelotrichia; order Erysipelotrichales; family Erysipelotrichaceae; genus Longicatena; species Longicatena sp. 210702-DFI.1.196. Next base: position 23,343 of record NZ_JAJCPX010000004.1, read on the forward strand.
ATTTTTCAGCAGGTGCTTTACAGATTGGACAGAATTCAGGTGCTGTATCACCTTCATGTACATACCCACATACACTACATACAAATTTAGCCATTGTAATATTTCCTCCTTATAGTATGTTAATCGATTATATTTTACAACATCCTAAGCAAAATGTGAATGCATTTGCCCTTTTTCTATCCCAAGTTTATCCTATAGTGTATATCTGGATAATCATCTTCCTTGCTTAAAAAAACGATGGCATCTACATACCATCGCTTTCCTCATAATGACATATTTTTACGTTGAAACAACACATTTGCAGCACTAAAACAACCAATAGCAATGAGTAACAAAATACCACTCATATACCAGCCTTTAGCTGCATTGACAATTAAAGCATCTCGATCAAACAACGTCATAAGCGTTGCATATTTCATATTTTCTAAATTCCCCTTCATGTTTGCCAACATTTGAACGAGTATAAAGTATATTCCAAATCCTGCGCCAAAGGTTGCTGCCTGCCGATATTCATTGCAGATACAGGAAAACAAGAAACTAATTCCTGCCAGTGCCATATGCAAACACAACACACCGAAATTCAACCGCAGATAGGCTGCCACATCTAAATCCTGAGGAAACATAAATGAGCTACACACTAAACCTAGTAGCGTACAATACGCAATCAGCAAGAGCAGATTGGTAAGCAAAACAAAACATTCTGTCCGCCACACACAGCCACGTGTACTTCCCGAGGATAAAAGATATGCCATAGATCCATTATCAACTTTCTTGGCAATGTATTTTAAAGATAACAAAACCGTGAACAAGAAAGGAAATACGATCATTAACATTCCGTATAGATAGGTTGATAAAAAATGCACCAACGTAGCGGTGGAACCATTCATGCCCACCATTGACATGATTTCCGGCATCATTTTGGCAAATTCATCCAATGCACTTCCTAAAGAAGGATCAAACATCGTTAACATGATAGTCGTATACATCGTAAGGATCAAGCAGAAAATCAATAATAATTTCCAGCTATTCTTCATTTCAGTCACATATAACGCTTTATTCACCATGATGCTCACCTCCATAATATTGCATAAAGATTTCTTCCAAGCTTTGATGAGTAACATCAATATCTTCGACTTCATAGTGAGACAGCGTTTGAATGAGCTTAGCTAGATTTTTATGAATTTCAACTTCTACCATATGCTTATGCATTGCTGTAATATAAAACCCCTCCTGTTGAAAGCGGACAACTTCATTTATATTCGCAAAACGGATCTGATAACGGCGTTTTTTAGATTGCCGCAAGGTTTGTGCATCTTCCACACAGACGATATGGCCATCTTTGATAATGCCGATACGATCACATGTTCGTTCAACTTCTTCAAACATATGTGAAGACATTAAGATGCTTTTGCCTTTCATCTTTTCTTCCTGAATTAGATCCACAAAAACATTTTGCATTAATGGATCTAAACCACTGCTGGGCTCATCCAGTATCAAAATTTGGGGATCATGCATAAAAGCAGCGACAATGCCAACTTTCTGTTTCATTCCTTTACTCATTTTCTTAATTCGCCCACTTGGATCAAGTTCAAAACGTTCCATTAATTCTTCACAGCGTCCCATATCTTTCATACCGCGAAACTTTGCCATAAATTTTAAAAATTGCATGCCGCTCATTTCTTCCCATAAGTTTATTTCACCAGGAATGTAGCCAAGCTCTTTTTGTATGGTAGCTGCTTGCTTACCACAATCCATTCCTAAGATAGAACAATTTCCTTCTTTGGCAAAAATAAATCCCAGTAAATGACGAATCGTTGTTGTTTTACCAGCACCATTAGGCCCTAAAAAGCCAAATACTTCTCCCTCATCGATAGTAAAGCTAATATCAAATATTCCCTTACCATGCCCATAGTCACAGGTCATATGCGAAATTTCTATCGCCTTCATCAATTTCCTCCTCACCAAACAGTTTATGTCATCTGTTTTACCATTACTGACATTATAGCAGATTCTTTATAAGCTACAATGATTTTCACATTTTCTCTGCATTTTAGATAGGTTCATTGCATGAACAATACTTCACCTTCTTATAAAATTAATTTCTGCTATGAATCTAACTGTTCAGGAAATGACACTTGTCTATTTCGAATGTAATGGATTGTTTTTTGTAAATGAAACATAAAAAAAAGAGATCCTCGATCTCTTCCTATTTTCCACGACGTGCTTTACGTGCAGCTTCTGACTTTAACTTACGACGAACGCCAGGTTTTACGTAAAACTCTCTTTTGCGAGCTTCAGCAAGGGTTCCATTTCTTGACACTTGACGTTTGAATCTACGTAAAGCATCATCAAGAACTTCGTTTTCTTTGACTACTACTTTCGGCATGATTTACCCTCCCTTCTGATGCAAGCATATTTATTATACTGAAAAACATATGAAAATGCAACAGAAATATAACATTTTTCTAGCATTTACCCATAAAATATGTGAAAATACCGTCTTATGTATAGATTCCTCTTGCGAAATTCTGCTGTTTTTAGACAAATGTCATCACTTCTCTAGTTCATCCTCTAATCCCAGACAATGTTTGCGAATCACATGGCGTGCAGCGATATGATCGCCAATCCAAGGTTCTCGTCCAAATTCACGATACATAAAAACCTCATCCCCTTTTCCAAGGATAAGTACTGTATCGTTGACATTTGCGCTTTCAATCGCCTGGCGAATAGCCGAATAACGATCCTCGATAAAAATGTTATTGGTATCCTTGATACCACCTTTGATTTCATTTGCAATATCCCTTGGGTTTTCATCTCGTGGATCATCTTCCGTTAGAATAATGCTATCGCAATAGCGATCAGCGATTTCTCCAAACACCTTACGTTTTTTCGTATCACGTTTACCGGCGGAGCCAAATACTGCGATAATTGCATTCCCATCCGGCGTAATGCTATTGGCAAATTCAAAAACCTTTTCCATTCCATCAGGCGTATGAGCAAAATCTACAATCACATTGAAAGCCTGACCCTCATCAATGCGTTCCATACGGCCATCTACCTGTGTTAATTCAGATAAATAAGGAACAATTTCTTTTAATGCAACGCCGCTTTCACACATTGCCGCGATTGCTCCTAGCAGATTATAGATATTATACATAGCGACTAAATTGGTCGTAATTGTATAGGTTTCTTCATGATGAATCAAATCAAAGGTTGATCCATTCGTGCCAATATGGATATTATCACCACGATAATCGGCATCAGCCGTCACACCATAAGATACGATATGTGCTTTACAGCCAGCCACCATTCGTTTAGCAAAAGGATCATCTACATTTATAACGGCCACACCGTCACTCTTTAATTGTAAAAACAATTTGTGCTTAGCTTCAAAATAGTTTTCAAGTGTTCCATGGAAATCCAAATGATCGTATGTCAGATTCGTAAATACGGCTACATCGAAATCAACACTTTGTACGCGCCCCATCTCTAAACCATGTGAACTGACTTCCAGCGCAACTGCCTGCATGCCATAATCAACCATATCCTTCATGGAATGATGTATTAAAATCGGATCTGGTGTAGTTAGACTGGGCGGCATCGTGACATCGCCATAACTGATGGAAATCGTTCCAATATAACCACAAGGTTTAAAATGTGAGTAGACATCTTTAATGATGCTAGTAATCGTACTCTTTCCATTGGTACCGGTCACTCCAAATACCGTTAATTGATGACTTGGGTGTCCATAAAATTTGCTAGCCACCATATTTAAAGTACGATTTACATTTTCGACTTTTATATAGGCTACTCCTTTGTGCATGGTTTCAATGTCTTTCGCATGAACGATGCATACTGCACCTTTCTCGACAACTTCTTCAACAAATTGATGACCATCAAAAGTCATACCATCCATGCAAAAATACATATCCATAGGCTGAATTTTCCGTGAATCCGTACATAAGCCGCCGATTTCAATATCCGGTGCATTTTCAAATAGCAGAGACAGTTTCATGAGGTACCTCCTTGACGTCGCAGGCGATAAGCTTATCGTCTATATAAGAAGTGATGACAACCTGTTTCATCTGATGCAGCGCTTTTACATCCATTGAACAATATACCTCTAAATATTCACTGGTATGTCCAAAGAGCATGCCATCTTTTTCTTTTTCAAATAATACAGACACTTCTTTTCCTACAAATTTCTGTTTATAAGCAGTATATAACGCTTTTGAACATTGCGCAAGTCTTGCCGCACGTTCTTTCTTTATTTTATTTTCTAAATGCCCGCTCATTGTTGCTGCCACTGTATGATCACGACGAGAATAAGGAAAGATATGCAAAAAGCTTAATTCCATCTGTTTGATATTTTCCATTGTATCAACAAATTGTTCTTCACTTTCCTGAGGAAATCCTACAATGACATCGCTGGAAATACTAATATCAGGCATAAGAGAGCGGATATACTTCACACGTTCTTTAAACCATTCTACATCGTAAGGACGATGCATGTTCTTCAATACTTCATTATTGGCAGACTGTATCGGGATATGCAAATGGCGCGCGATTTTGGGTTCCTTTTGCATAAATGTCAATAATTCATCACTGATTTCATTCATTTCAATACTGGAAATACGAATACGCCGCAATCCCTTTACTTCTTTACACATCCGTTTCATTAGCTGCGTCAGATTCGTATTTATGTCTCTTCCATATCGACCCGTATGAATACCGCTTAAAACAATTTCCTGATGACCGCTGGCACATAAATCTTGTGCAATCTTAATAACTTCATCCTCTGGTAAAGAACGTTCTGCCCCACGGGCATAAGGAATGATACAATAACTGCAAAATTGGTTGCAACCATCTTGGATTTTTAAAAAAGCGCGCGTCTGATGTTCAAAATGTTGAATCGGCAAAGCTTCAAACACGCGCAAAGCACGAACATCATGTATTTCATTGACCTGTTTTTCTCCTTGCAAGGCTTTTTCAATACGATCAGCTAATGTTCTTTTGCCATCACTACCGATTAAAATATCAACATGTTCTTGTTGTTCTAACTGTTCTTTAGCGGTCTGTACATAACAGCCGACAACAGCAATCAAAGCATTTTGATTCAATGCTTTTGCTTGATGTATTTTCTGACGAGACTTACTACCTGCCGTGTTTGTCACTGCACATGTATTAATGATATAGACATCTGCTTTTTCCTTAAATGATACTTGTTGATAGCCCTTTGCCAGCAAAGCACTCTCATATCCCTGTGACTCATAGGTATTCACCTTACAGCCAAGTGTAGCAATCGCAAATGTTGTCATGATTCTTTCTCCTTCGTTTTTTTCTTTAATCGTTTATGCTGGTACTTTTTTAATTTTTTCTTAAATCGTTCATTTACGATTGGATATTCCAGCAAAAACATGAATAATGCATCCTCATCTTTTTTTAATAGTGCTTTCGCAATTTCAAAACGCATAGCTGCAGGACATTCTTTCTGCTTTGGATCTAATGAAAAGGTAGATACACAAACATCTTGTCGATACACATAAAATCGTTTTGTCAATGGATGATATAAAACATAATCCATGAGCCCTTCGGTTGCACACACCTCGCAGCTACTAAAACCGTGTGCATAGCTTTCATAACCATACATATGTGGAACTACTTCGTTTGCACAATTACGGATAAACGTATGATATTGTTTCAAATCCAACAAGACAATTTCATCTGTATAAAGATGATTAAAACGTGGTGAGAAACACGGCATATAGATTTCTTTATCCTCATATGTGAAATATTCTAATGCTTCTTTTTGTTTTGCTATTTCCAAATTCATTTGTTGTTTTCGTTCTATATAAGTCAAATCATACCAATAGTCAAACATTTGAACATACGTATCAAAAAAGACATCTTCAAATTTACGTTTGTTCAGCAAGGAGTGATATAACATTTCCACATAAAAACAATCACTGTCACTTTTCAAGACACATGGGATATTGTATTCCTTCACCAAAGCACGCATTTTATCGAGTTTCTTTTTATATGATTTAAAATCAAGCAGTTTCTTATCAAATTTCTTATTTACCAGTTGTTCCAGTGTTTTCATGATGATCACCTGCCATTTCATAAAAGAAGGATATGCAGGCAAGTAAACTTAATGCGGCAGTTTCCGCACGCAGGATACGTGCACCTAAAGATACCCTATGAAAGCCAACTTCTTCTAATTGAATAACTTCATCTTCACTGAATCCGCCTTCGCATCCTACCACGATAAATACCTTGTGGGGTGCCGGATATTTTTGCAGCACTTCTTTGACATGCGCACTTTTTACATCTGCACGCTCATAGGCGATCAGCTTTACATCGGCATCTTCACTTGCTTTTATCAATTCAGCAAAACTTTTTGGTGAATCTAGCGCAACAAGTGTTGAACGTTTGCATTGTTCGCAAGCCTCTTGCAAGATTTTATTCCAACGCAATCGTTTTTTATCCACTTTTTCATCTTTGGTTTTCACAACGGTCCGACTGCTTGTAAAAGGAATAATTCGCTGTACACCTAATTCTGCACTCTTTTGTAATAAGAAATCCCATTTTTCTTTTTTAATCAGCCCTTGTGCCAGTATCATATCAACAGGCGTACGGGTGTGATCTTCCATTTCTTCATCCACACATGCAAAAACCTTATGATCACGAAATACCACATGGGCATAATACATATGCCCCTTTCCATCAGCTAAGCGAATAATTTCATCTGGTTTCATGCGCATGACATGTTGTATATGATGCGCTTGTTCGGGTTCCATCTCTACAAGATCGTGTACCTGTAACGGTTTATGTAAAAAGTATTGCTGCATAACTTCACCTCATAACTAATAAATAATACAATATTTTTTTAAATCTTACAATTCCTATTCACTCAAGCTCATGAAAAAACAGTGGAATCCACTGCTTATCGACTCTTCATCTTTCCTTTCGTGGCAAGTGAGCGCAACTGCGCCACCTCGAAAGGTTTTAATATACGATACTCTCCTTGGCGCAAATCGCTGCACTTTAAAAAGGCCAATTCTTTTCGGTGTAAACGACGTACCTCATAGCCCAATGCTTCCATCATTCGTTTGATCTGGCGATTTCTTCCTTCATATATCGTCAAATCAAAACTACATTGATTTTTGGCAACATCCTTTTCTGTCAGCTTAAGCTTCGCCGGTAATGTCTTTTTCCCATCATCTAAAACAATACCTTTTTTGATCTGGATCATTTCTTCCGGTGTCAAAATACCGTTAATTGTCAGATTATACACCTTTGGTATATGATAGCGTGGATGAATGATTTCATTAGCGAATTCTCCATCATTGGTTAAAAGTAAAACACCACTTGTATCATAATCCAGACGCCCTACCGTAAAAATACGTTCTTTACATGGAATCAAGTCAATAACGGTCGTACGATCAAACTCATCATTGCTGGTGCACATTGTTTTTTTTGGTTTGTTCATTAAAAAATAAACTTTATTTTCCTTTTCAATTGGATTTCCATCCACTTCTACTACATCACCGCGTTTTACTTTGTATCCCATTTCTGTGATAATATCCCCATTTACACACACTCTACCCTGTGCAATCATCTCTTCCGCTTTTCTTCTTGAGGCTATGCCAGCTTGTGCAATTACTTTCTGCAAGCGTTCCATGCTACCACCGTCCGTTTCTTCCTAGTTATTTTACATGATAACCTTATTTTTGCAAAGCTTTATTTTCATTTTGTTTAATACGCAGCAGATTATCTCCCATAACTTTTACCATACTGGAAAAAAAGCTGATCAACATTTCCTGAAGAACCTTTCTGGTATCCTCATCTAATTCACTAAAACCTTTTAAAATCACCAGCATATTTTTTATGTTGGTAATAGACAAATCTTTTATCGTATTCGCATTGGTTCGTGATAAAACATCATATATCGCATCCACTGCCAATGCTCGCTGGCTATCTTCCATGTGCGACAGCCACTGTTTTAAAGCATGGTCAAAGAGTTCACTGGAGGCCGTTATAGATTGCAGATAAATGAAATCTGCACCTTCTAATTGCCAAGAATATGGATCATGCTGCCAAAGTGACAATTGATTGCTTTGTATGACGTGATAAGCTTCTTCATGCTGTAAAAGCATACCGACAACGCTCGATTGTGGGACATATGTATAAATGCGTGGTAAAATGCGTTGAAAAGACGCCTGCTTTATGATTGTCTTATCAAATCCAGGACCATCCATATTGTATACCCCTGCAATACGATCTTGCAGTGCTTCATTAGCAAAGGCACTGGCATAAACAGCAAGATTGCCTCCTTTTGAATGTCCGCAGATATATAAGCGTCCCTTATAATGCTCGCTAATCTGCTCCACGTATTCCAAAGCATCGTGCTGTGAAGGTATCACAGGTAAAAAACTCATATTAAAATCTTCTTTCCAGCCCACCAATGTGCTGTCTGTACCACGAAAAGCAATACATATATCTCCTGTTTCCAATAAAAAGCTCATCGCACAAAATTGTTTTTGTTGCTGTTCATCAAAGCGTGATACATAGCGAAAGATTTTAACCTCTCCATATCGTCTGCTTTCTGCCATCTCAGATAATATACGTTTATCATTTTCTACCCTTGCTTGTTGTAAGTCAATGTGTAATTTTTGATAGGCCTCATTTACCTGCCGTAAAGACAGTGGAGCGCTTGTCTCATTTAACAACGCATCAAAGCGAACATACGATAAACAACAAAAAGCTAATGCGTCTAAATTACGAAAAGCATCTTGCCTCATCGTCAGATCTTTACGCCATGTCAAATATGTGAAAATCGAATCTTTCTCCATATGCTCACTTCCTAACCGCCTTCCTATGTATTTTAACAAAGATTTTGTTATCTGTCACTTTGAAAAGACAGCGTTTCACGCCGTCTCAGCCAAAAAACCATACTGTTAAAAAAATCGCCATCGCAATGCCGGCAACATCCGCAAGCAGCCCAATGGGCAATGCATTCTTTGTTTTTTTAATGCCGACACTGGAAAAGTATAAAGTGATGACATAAAATGTTGTATCTGTAGAACCTTGGATAATACTCGCCATGATTCCTTGTAAAGAATCAACTCCACAAGTTTTAAAAATATCGACAAGCACTGCTAAAGAGGCATTACCAGAAATCGGGCGAAAAAAGACCATCGGCCATATCTCTTTAGGAATTCCTTCAATATAGGTAGCAATCCCATTACAAATAACTTCCATTAAGCCACTTTCTCGCAATAAAGTAATAGCACACATCATTGCTAATAATGCAGGATAAATATCACTAAACAAAAAAATACCATCTTTTACACCTTCAATAAATGAATGATACGCATTTACACGACGCAACAAAGCGATTACACAGATGAAAAGAACTAGTAATGGAAGAATATAAGAAGTGTTAATCACGATAATTCCACCACCTATCCACGCATAGCCCTACAAATGAGGCAAAGCAAGTTGAAAGAATGGCGAACGGCATAAATCCCGTAACATCTAAAGAATGGAAAGAGGAACGCATGGCAATAATGGTCGTACTTAATAAAGTAACGCCCGCTGTATTTAAAACCAGAAACGTTACCATCGAACGGCTGGCTTCTTCTTTATGGGGGTTATGTTGTTGCATACCTTGCATCGCTTTTAAACCCATTGGTGTAGCTGCTGAACCTAAGCCTACCATATTCACGATTACATTGCTGGCAACATATCCCAATGTTTCGGCATCATTCTTTAAATCAGGAAATAAGCGTTTTAAAATCGGATGTGCCAATTTTTCTAAAGCCGCTAAAATTTTAGCATCTCTGGCAATATATAACATACCATTCCAAAATGCTGTCACACATAACAATGGTACAACAAAATCAAATGTTTCTTTTCCAACGCTGACAAACACCGCATTAATTACATCCACCCGTCCATTGCAAAGGCAATAAAGAACAGTGATGCAGATAATCAACAACCATATGACATTCATGAGAAAAGCCCACCCTTCTTATCCCTTACTTTTTTATAGGGAAAATTATAGACTTGCTGATTGTTCCCATTACGTATTTCTATAATGAATTCTTTATCTTCAAAATGCGAGCTTACCATAAGCTTTGCTTGTTCCTTTTGAGTAATGGTAACAGCGATATCCTCAGGTATGCAGATTTGTTTATGATCTATGACATATTTTCCTTTGGCCAGGATAGGAATTACCTTAATCTCATCGAAAGCTTTGGTGTGCTTTTGCTCATGAAAAGTAAAGTCATCTCCCATACCAAGCGTAACGATGACATTTTCAACATTTTCATGCTTCGCTGCGCTGATCAAAGTCCTTCCAGCTTTCTTCGTAAATCCTGTTTTCCCGGCGATAGCAAAAGGATATTCAAATAAGAGTTTATTTTTATTGCGCCAGCGATAGTTCCATTCACTCGTATAATACTTGGTTCCGCTTATTTCACGAAAGGCAGGGTTTTTCATAGCATAAGACATCAGCAATGCCATGTCATATGCACTGGACAAATTGCCACCATCTTCTTCATCTAAACCACTGGGATTTGCGAAATGTGTATCTAGCATACCGATTTCTTTTGCCTTTTCATTCATCATCTGGACAAATTTTTTTTGTGTCTTACCAATATGCAAAGCGATTTCTAAGGCTGCATCATTACCACTCCTAAGCATTAATCCATATAATAACGAGCGCAGCGATACCTGTTGTCCTTCCTTTAAATAAATCATGGAACCATATGCCTGTTTTAATTCCTTCCCGGTTTTCCATGTTGCATTTAAATCACCTTTTTCTAATGCAAGTATCGCTGTCATCACCTTCGATATGCTAGCAACACTTTGCACCTTGTGCATATCCTTTTCCTCTATGACTGTATTATCTGCATCACTCATCACACAATAAGATTGCCCATGCACAGTTTCTAAGTTGATTATCAGGCACAAGAAAAAGCAGAGCAGTTTTTTCATTCTCATCACCTGTTGAAGTATATGTTAACCAGATGCTTTTCATGCTCTTCTTAGATAATAGAATTCGCTAAACATAAAACGAAAAAACGTCGTATAGTCATAAAAATCATCGCTATAACTACCCTATAAAGAATGCTGTCAACATACCTAATCCACAAATATAAACTTAACTTTTTTAGATGATAATTATAAATCGACAGCATAAATGTATAAAATCATTCATCTTACCCTTCTTAATCACCACATGAAAAGAGGAGCCACGCATGCTCCTCCTTTCTCTATTATGCCATATCCCATCGTTTCTCTTCGATTTCCTTTGATATGACACTCCAAGGTACTTTGTTTGTTTACTTACAAAGCCTTTTGCGTTTTCCATTTTCTCATTCTTTACTCACTCATTCAGCTTTATTTTCAACAGCCTGTGTTATCTGCGACTACCTTATCTCCTGACTTCCTTATTTCGCATATGTCCTTATCCATAGTTCTAAGTATCATCAGTTTTGTCGTTTACCGGCTTCCCTTGGCTCTTACAGGATGCCACTACGCGCTGATCTTGTATATGATCGTTTTTTTATTATGTGCGACATATCTCTCATCAGTTTCATGAACCCTTCCTGTGATAAGCTTTTTTTCATACCTTTCTTGGTACATCTTTACTATATACTTAGGTGTTTTATCTGTAAATCCTTCTGGCAAAATAGGAAGCTTATTGGTAAAATCAGTAAAAAAGAGAAATTATTCAAACAATTCCTCATCTCTTTCTTCTTTGAATTCCGGAAGATCCGGCAATTCTTTTAAACTTTCTAACTTAAAGGTATCCATAAATTCTTCTGTTACCTCATAGAGAAATGGTCTACCTGGTGCATCTGTTCGGCCACATTCTTTAATCAGATTACGCGCCAACAACTTACGTACCATCATATCACAATTGACACCACGAATTTCTTCAATTTCAACACGTGTAATCGGTTGCTTATAGGCCACGATTGCCAAGGTTTCTAACGCTGCGCTAGATAAAGTGGACATTTTCGTAGATGAAAATAGCCGTTGCGCATATGGATGAATAGACTCTTTTGAAACAAATTTATATACACCACCAAAGCGTACCAATTCTATACCATGTGTGTTCTCAAGATATGCTTTCATCATCGTGTCTAATGTTTCTTCTAATTCTTCCTTACTGACTTCTTCTAGACAATCTAAGAGTTGTTCCATCGTTATGCCTTCATCTCCACTCAGAAACAACAATCCTTCCAATATTGGTTTCAAATGCTCATGCATATACAACTTCTCCTTTGATAATCCAAATTACATCTTGCGCATCAAGTGTAAATGTGATTTCTTTATGTTTAATTAAATCCAAAACTGATAAAAAGGTCACAATAACCATATGCAAACTGTCACAATCACTACATAAATCTTCAAAGCTCATTTTACCAACAAAATCACGGAGCCGTTTCTTAATTTGGACGACGCGTTCATCCAGCGATAACTCTTTCACCGTCATTCTGGTTTCCAAAGGATGTGATAATGCCATACGTCTTAAAACACGATTCATAGCCTTAATCAAATCATAAGGATTACCATCAATTTCTGCTTCCGTAACCGTATGTACCCATTTATTGGTTTCTTCACTTATCGGCTTGCTCATCATCAACTGACGTTCTTCATATTTCTGTTCAAACTGAGCACTTACCTCTTTGTAACGCTGATATTCCAATAGACGTTTTACTAGCTTTTCGCGTTGATCCTCTTCATATTCTTCCTCAATCACTACTTTTTCCCTTGGCAATAGTTTCTTACTCTTATACTCCAAAAGTCCTGCTAACTCAGCTAAATACTCGCTGGCAACTTCTAGATGCATGGATTCCATCGCATTTAAATATTGCAGATATTGATCTGTTAAGATATTCATATCCAAATCAAACAAATCCAATTTATTATCTTTGATCAGATGCAGCATTAAGTCCAAAGGACCTTCAAACTGATCGATCATGATCGTAAATGCCATGAAATCACCTCGCGCTTAATTATATCAAAAAAAAAGCGGAATGAGTAGAAATATTTTTATATGCTTTAGATTACCGGCATTATGTCGAATGGCAAGTGAAAAATCACTTTTCATATGAATATGAAAATATATTCTTTTTTAACGCCATTATCCTTAGCAATTAAGCAATAAGATCATGGATAAGCAACCCTTTCTGTCTTAATTGGGTTATGGAAATATATCAAAATAGCATTTCATCCTACACATTACACCTTACATAAAAATTTGTAATAGCGATTAAAAAGCTGAAATCACTTAACGATTTCAGCCATTTTCATGTATATCGCATCATTTCTTCACCTGATATTAACACTGAATTTAAGATGATCGCAATCCATCCCCTGTTGCTTATAAAAATGATGAGCATACTTGCGAGATTGTTTGCTAGAAAGTTCTAACTGTATACAAGACTGCTGTTTTGCGAACGCAAGCGCCTGTGCAAACAATGTACTGCCATACCCCTGCCGTTGTTTATCTTTTTTGACGATGAGTTCTTCTATCATAGCGATGTTGGCACAATGATGTAAATGATAGAGTATCCGCAAAGATACATAACCAATAATTTCTTCATCATTTGTTAAGACCCATGCCTTCATACTTCTGTCCTTGCGTTGCATCGCAAATCCTTTCAAAAATAAAGCCTTATTCAACTCTTTATTTTCTAATTCACAAAGCAATTCATATACAGGCGTTTCATCCCCTGACATTACTTCCCGTATTTCCATCATGCTCACCTCAAATTAAGTATATCATATTTATTTTTTTCTCGCTTTATTTACGCGAATCGGAGAACCAAATAAGATACGACTACATTCTTTATATGAGAATGGTATCAATGGATATAAATAAGGAAATTTAATCGTTTTCGTAGACATTAAAACGACAATATGTAGAAATACCCCGAAACAGAAGCCAGTTTGTCCAAAGAATAAAGCTAATGCGCCAATAAAAATACGGAATACTTTATTAGCCAATGATAACTCATAAGATGGAGTTAACAGATTGCCAATGTTACACAACGCCACCATAATTAGAATTTCTTTGGTATAGGCACCTAGCTCTATTGCCATATCCCCTAATACAAAAACAGCGATAAAGCTCATGATGCTCGATAAGATCGTCGGTGTATGGATGAGCGATTGCCGTATCCATTCCACCACAATATCTGCCAAAATAATTTGAAAACCAAATGTAAATAAGTGTACATTTTTCATAGGTAAGTGCAGCATGGTTGGATTTTGATCTATGACAAGGGCTATCCATAATGGCAACAAGTATAAGGAAAACAGAATGCCAATCAGGCGTAGGATACGTGTAAAAGATGCGACAATAGTCGTTTGTGTATACTCTTCAATTTGTTTCGTTTGTTCAAAAAAGGTGGTAGGTAAAATAACGGCTGTCGGAGCATTATCCACCAAGGCAACCAAATATCCTTGCAATAAGTGAATAGCACAGATATCCGGACGTTCTGTATAGCGAACATGTGGATATGGATTTAAAGTTTTTCCATATAACTGTTCAACTAAATTACGCTCACTTAAAATTTCTGTTTCACTCAATTGTTTCATTCGTGTTTCAAAATCGTTGAGCACATCTGGATCTACTAGATGTTTGATATACACATAAGCAACATCTGTGCGTGTTTTTACTCCTTCTTTATGCATAATGACACTAAGGCGAGGATCACGGATGCGCCGACGAATTAGGCCGACATTCAAAATGACATTTTCAACAAAACCATCATGTGCTCCGCGCACGCTTCTTTCAACACTTGGTTCTGCATTGCTACGCGATGGATAATGTCTTGTTTCAATGCAAAAATAATATTGAGAACTATCCAATAATACTAAGCACTGCCCACTAAGCATGTTAATTACTGCTTTTTTTGGGTCCTTCACCTTTTCCACCGAGCCAGGATAAAAGGTCAGTTCCACATGGTTAGTTGCCGTTATCGTCAAGCCTTCTACCAGATTGGAAATCAGTTGACTATCCGATAAAGAAGAAAGAAAAAGCAAGATCGCATCATGTCCTTCAATCTGCAAATGCCGTTTTACAACATCAAAGGAATCAGACAACTCTATCGTTAACTGTTGTAGGCGTGCTTGTAGCTGTTCCTTCATGATTTTGGTTTGCACAAAATAGCTACAAAGAAAGCAAACAAAATACCACTCGTGATACCGGCAGCAGTTAAATCAAACATGCCAAGTAAAATACCGAGCAGTCCTTCTTTTTGGGCCTGTGCTAATGCCCCATGAATCAAACTATGTCCAAAACTAGTAATAGGAAGACTTGCCCCCATACCAGCAACCTTTAACAGCCAATCATAAATACCAAAGGTGTCCAAAGCTGCTCCGATAGCCACAAATAAAGAAGTGATATGTCCGGCCGTTAATTTGGTATGATCATATAAAAGTTGTCCTGCTAATGAAATACCGCCACAGACTAAAAAGGCATAGACAAAAACCATATCATTCACTCCTTTCGTAAACGATGCCATGAGCAATACAGGGAATCGTTCCTTTTTGTTGTACAGCGACGGGTGATAATAAAGCACCCGTTGCTAAGACCATGATACGATGATATTCCCCTTGTTCCAAACGATTTAACAAATCACTCATAGATACACACATGCTGCATGCACAACCACTACCACCACAAAACACATCCTGTTTACTATTATCGTAGATCATCAATCCACAATCAGATAACCGATTATCTATTTCATATTGTTCCTGCGTTAATAAGTCCGTTAGAAACGCAAAGCCAACTTGCGATAAATCACCGGTCACAATGCGATCAAAATCGGTAATCTTTTGCTTACTCTCTTTTAAATACGTCGTCAACGTATCATAAGCAGCTGGAGCCATCGCTAATCCCATATCATTCGCATCGGTGTGATTCCAATCAACAATCTTACCAGGAACAAAAGCAGTGACTTTGATGTTCGATGGCTTTGTGCCTAAGACAATAGCACCGGCGCCACAGACAGTTGTCGTTGTCGTATCTTTTTTCTGTATGCCATATTCATTAGGAAAGCGAAATTGACGTTCTGCTGCAGCTGTATGTGAGCTGGTAAAAGCCATTGCATGAGATGCCATATGATGTTCTATCCACATGGCCGCAGTGCCAATGACCAATGAACTTGTAGCACATGCTGCATACATACCAATAAAAGGTACATGAAGATCTTTCGCAAAATAATGCGAGCTCATTAACTGATTCAATAAATCGCCACCTACCAGCACATCCAAATCAGAAACTTGGAGCTGCGCTTTTCGTAAAGCAATATCACTTGCGTCATATAATAAACGACGTTCTGCTTTTTCAAAGCAATCTTCACCACAGTAGGTATCTTCATAACATTTATCAAACTGCTCTGCTAATGGACCTTTTGCCTCAACAGGGCCACCTACGGCAGAGCGTGATGTCACATAGACATCATGAAATTGAATAATTGCCATAATTATCCTCCAAATAAGATAAAACGAATCATCCCAAATACAAAGGCTGAGGCAATGCCATATGTTAATACAGAACCGGCAAGCTTAAACATATTGGATCCAATACCATAAATTAGTCCTTCACTTTTTCCTTCTAAAGCACAAGCAGTTAAAGAATTCGCAAACCCGGAAATAGGAATAAATAAACCTGCTCCACAAACCTGGGCAAATTTATCATAAATACCCAAACCAGTTAAAATCGCAGTAATTAAGATTACCGTTACTACGGTCATCGAAATAGCTGTTTTTTCATCAACGCCCAATAGTGTTTGATATGCCATCATAACGAATTGAGCAGCGATTGCCAAAGCTCCACCGCTGAGAAAAGCAATCACTTCGTTTTTCACATAATGTGATTTTGGCGCATGTTTTTTCGCCGTATCTTTTATTTTTTTCTGATTCATATGCATCCTCCTTTATAACGCTAGTATGCACAACGTTTCTTGCATTATGTATAAAGCACATTCGGAAACCATGAAGAATTCTCATTCTAAACATTTCAAGAATACTTCAGTCAATCTTCACGATACGACCATTTTCCAATCAATCTTTACCATCATAATGAAAGGGCAAAGACTTATTTACCATAAGGAGGAGCTATGATATGAAAAAAAGAATTGTTTCATTATTTGCCTTGGCAATAACAGGTGTAGTATGTTTAACACTATATTCCCTAGGGGATATACATCTTGTTATGGAGATCATGGGAATAGAACAATATGAAGAAACGATACATGCAAAAGAAGATATAAAGACAACGATCGTATTAGATAGTGGCCATGGTGGTTATGATACAGGATGTATTGCTAACGATGGTACTTATGAAAAAGATATTACTTTAGCGATTGCTTTAAAAACGGGAGCATTATTATCTTCCTATGGTTATCATGTCGTTTATACACGTACAAGTGATGAAGTAAGTTGGTCTAACAACAATAAAGATGATTTAGCTACACGTGTAGCGATTGCCCAAGAAACAGATGCCGACTATTACATATCTATCCATATGAATGCAAGTGAAAATAATGATGGAGCAAATGGCTTTGAAATTTATGTAAAGGGCAACAACGAACGTATCTTACAAATCGCTTCACGTTTAGAATCATCGCTTACTTCATTGGCCTATACTAATGATCGCGGCATTAAAACAACAGCTTCTTCTCCCCTGTATGTCATTGATAACAATACAGTACCTGCCATGCTGATTGAATATGGTTTTCTTACTGATCAAAACGATGCAGCCTATGTATGCAGCGAAGATGGGCAACAAAAGTTAGCACAACAATTAGCCATCAGCATTCAGAAAAATGTGCCTCTTAGTAAAAGCTGATTTGTTATATATTTTTTTATAAAACGGTAAAAAAACTATGACACCATATAAAGAAAATGCTATAATATTACAAAGTGGTATGCTCATAATTTCTTTATGATGTATCGTATATAAAAATGGTGATTATATGACAATGGATGAAGCAAGAGCTTTAGTGACTCAATTAAATTTAGTATTTGACATCGTACGTTTTGTCGATGTGCGCATGATGCAGGAATATACCTTTGCTGAAGATGGGCAATTTATAGGCCATCCATACCATTGTTACAATGTCTGGAAGAAGAAACGTCGCTGTGAAAATTGCATTTCAGCGAAAGCTTTTATCCATCGTGGACGTATGACAAAATTTGAATTTATTGATAATGAAGTGTATCATGTAATAGCTATGTATACGGAAATTGATAAGATAGCCTATGTATTAGAAATGGTTACGCTTATAACGGATGAGGCTTTGTTCTCTGCGTATGGAAACAATGAATTTGTGGAAACCATTAATCGTTATAACCGTAAACTGTATACGGATCCTTTAACTGGTGTATACAATCGACGCTATTATGAAGAACAGTTAAGTGGGCTATCGAAAGAGTTTTCCATAGCCATGCTGGATGTTGATGATTTTAAAAATATTAACGATACGTATGGGCATAAAGCCGGTGATGATTCCCTATGCAATATTGTGACGACCATATCCTCCCTATTAGTAGAAGATGACTCTTTGATACGATATGGTGGAGATGAATTTTTGATTTTGTTTCAACATATGAATAAAACAGGATTCATTCAAAAGTTAGAAAGTATTCGCAAGGCAGTAGAAAATATTCGTCTACAAGATTATCCTAGCATTAAGTTATCGGTTAGCATTGGTGGAATATCCGCAATACAAGAGGCAATGGATGCCATAGAGGCTGCCGATATTCAGCTTTATAAAGCGAAACATAGTAAAAATTGTGTCCAGGTGGATTAAATAAGGAAATGCTTTGGTTTCCTTTTTTGCTATTTCTAATGGGTTTCTTTGTGAAGAAAAGGTATAATGTAGTTGAGAAAAGATAAGAAAGCAACTTTTTACATATTATAATAGACTCACATTCGTGTGAGAGATTGGAGAAAATCATGCAAAAAAAACGATCTTCGAAAACCCTTTATGAAGGTACTATCTTTACCGTTACAAAAGATGAAGTAGAAATAAAAGGATGTGTCTATGAACGCGACATCATCCATCATCATGGTGGTGTTGGTGTTTTAGCCATCAAAGAGGATAAGATCCTTTTTGTAAAACAATATCGTTACGCAATTGGTAAACACACCTTAGAAGTACCTGCTGGTAAATTAGAAAAAGGTGAAGATCCTTATACTTGTGGCTTGCGGGAATTGGAAGAAGAAAGCGGGCTTACTAGCCCTTTATTGCATCAACTATGTACCTTGTATTCTACTCCTGGATTTTGTAATGAAAAAATATATCTGTATTGGACAGATCAGTTAACACAGGTGGAAAATCCCGCACCTATGGATGAAGATGAAGATATTGAAGTTTTATGGATACCAATAAAAGAAGCTTTGGATATGGTTGAAACCGGAGAGATTGAAGATGGAAAAACCATTGTTGCTGTACAATTTGCCGCTATACATTTTTCCTAACTATACTAAGTATCAAAAAAAAAGCATCCTTATAGCTAAAAAAGAAGATTGCATACTATTATAAACATAGTTGTGCAATCTTCTTTTTGGATATTTGAAAGAGGTAAGTGATTACGCTCACCTTCATCAAACATTACGCTGAAAACTTAAGAAGCGCGTACCCTGAAATTGTAATTCACCTTGATCTTTTTCCGCAAGTTGTCCATACAATTTACCAGAAACGCGAAATTCTCTACGCTCACCATTTTCTAATTCAAAAGTGACGTAGTAAGTTGTTGTACTTGATGAAACTTTATCACCATTGCCATAATGATCTACATCTATGCGTTTTGTAACAATACAAGCACGATGCGTTTCTTGTTCTGCGTGATTATTACGCTGCCATTGTGCAATACCACGAACAATTGCCACCACAAAAATACCAATGACAATAACAAATATAATCCCGATGATGGCAGGTACGATATCAAATACTGGATCTTCCACTTCAAACATATGCTATTCCTCCTATCCAATCTATTTTTTTAATGCCGCTTCCCAAGCTAATTGAAACGCACTTTTTTCTTGTTTCACTGCCTGTTCCTGTTTACGCATATACGCTTTCAGCTCCTGCTTCCCTGCTTTATTGTTTTTTTGTTTCAACTGTTCATTAAAACGATCAAATTTCTCACGGAAACCACAAGTACACGTATATAAGCGTTTTTCTTTTTCTCCGACTACCGTCAATTTCTTATGACAGTTAGGACAACGGGCATTGCTGTTTAAGGTAAGATTTTGTTTATACTTGCATGCAGGATTGCTGCAAACCAAGCGTTTTCCACGCTTCCCATTTACTTCCAACAAATAATTGCCACATTCCGGACACTTTTTCTGTGTCATATTATCGTGGCGATAACTGGCTTCGCTTTGTTTCACCGCTTCTACCAAACTTGCCGCATAGCTTCTCATCTCTTTCATGAACTGCTGTGGTTTTAACTGCTGTTGACTGATCTTTGTCAGCTTATCCTCCCATTGTGCCGTTAACAAAGGCGAACGCAATTGTTCTGGAACAAGGTTGATCAATTGGATACCCTTGCTTAAAGGATAAATGGTATTGCCTCTTTTTTCAATATAATTTACATGAAAGAGCTTTTCGATGATATCCGCACGAGTAGCTACCGTACCGATACCATTGGCATCTTCTAACACTTGTTTCCATTTTGCATTATGAATAAATTTTGCAGGATGTTCCATTGCTGACAGCAAACTTGCTTCAGTATAACGAAGCGGTGGCTTTGTAAATGATTTCTGTTTGATGACTTGGCGTATTGCATAGTTCTGCCCTTGTTTTACGATTGGCAGACTTTGTATTTCTTCTTCCTCTTCCTCATCGAAAACATCATTACGCTGATATAAACTGCGCCAGCCTGCCTGCTTCATGATCTTCCCGCTCGCAAAGAAATGATGTTTATTGCAAGATCCTTCAATGCGTGTCTTTTCATATAGGCACACATCGGATAAAACCGCTAAAAAGCGGCGAATAACCAAATCATAGATACAACGTTCATCATGACTCAAACGCTGCAGCTCAACATATTCTTCTGTTGGAATGATGGCATGATGATCACTCACCTTGCTATCATCCACGATACGCTTGTTTACCTTGATTCCCTTTTTTAAGATCATATGCGCAAATGGCTCATAGGCATCAATGGCAATCGCTTGCAAACGCTCTTTTAATGTAGGAACGATATCTGCGGATAAATAACGAGAATCACTCCGTGGATAGGTTAATACTTTATGCGTTTCATATAAGCTTTGCATGAGATTTAACGTATATTTTGCACTAAAACCAAAACGTTTATTAGCATCACGTTGCAATTCCGTCAGATCATAAAGCTGTGGCGGCAATTCCTTCTTGCTGCTGCATTCTACTTTATCAATGGTGATGTTCCCATGGGCTAAGGAATGCTGCAATTGCTCGGCCAATGCCAAATCAAATAAGGCCGCCTGCCCTTGCTTTCGATATTCCATAACAAAGCCATCCAGTTCTACTTTGATAGTCGCAAATTCCTTTGGCTGAAAGTGGCGAATTTCTTCTTCACGCGCAACAATCATCGCTAGTGTTGGTGTCTGGACACGTCCGGCAGACAGCTGTGCATTGTATTTGCAGGTCAATGCTCTGGTAACATTTAACCCAACCAGCCAATCAGCCTCTGCCCGACATACCGCACTTTTATATAAGGGCTCAAATTCCTTTGCAGGACGCAAATGGGCAAAACCTTCTTTAATTGCTTTATCCGTCTGCGAAGATATCCATAAACGTTGCATCGGCTTATGACAATTGGCCTTATCTAAGATCCAACGAGCAACCAATTCGCCTTCTCTACCCGCATCAGTCGCAATGATGATCTGTGTCACATCCTTACGTTGCAACAATGTCTTCACCAATCGGTATTGACGAGCCGTTTGTGAAATAACCTTAAGCTTCATCTTTTCCGGTAACATTGGCAGATCTTGCATATCCCAAGTTTCATAACGTTTATCATATTCACTAGGATCTGCTAACTCCACCAGATGCCCAAAGGCCCAGGTGACCACATATTGTTTATTTTCCATATAGCCATCTTTGGCCATCGTACAACCTAAGACACGCCCCAATTCTTTACCAACCGATGGTTTTTCTGCTAATACCAGTGTTTTCATTGCTCATCCTCCCAAAAGCCTGCCAGCTTCATTAATTGCTTTGCATTTGTTGTCTGACAGCGTCCTTGTTTCAAAGTATAATCAAAACAGATACGATCCTTTTCATAATACTCTGAGAAATGATAATTCTTTGCCTGTATTTGCTTATTGTTTTCTAAGTCACATAATTCGAAATCATGTGTAGACACCATGGTGATGATCCAAGGCTGATGCAATCGTTTGATCGCTTGAATGGCACACTGAATACGATCTGCGCTATTGGTGCCTTTAAAGATTTCATCAATTAACACCAGCATAGGCTCTTTTGTCTTGCTGGCATCCATCATTTCCTTAATGCGCAAGATTTCTGCATAAAAGGTCGAAATCCCTTCACTGACATCATCTTGTACTCGCATACTTGTATATACATGTACGATAGCAGAGCTACAAGTTTTTGCACATACCATAGCCCCGGCATGTAATAAGATCATGTTCATCCCAATCGTTCGTAAAAACGTCGTCTTTCCCGACATATTACTACCCGTAATTACATAAGAACCATCTTTCGCAGCAAAGTTATTTTTGACTGCTTCCTGCTCTTGTAATAACGGATGGTGCATGCCCTCCATAGTAAAGGATGGCTGTTCTTGTACAAGCAGTGTAGGAAATGTCACCGTATCTTTGGCATAAGACAATTGCGCAAGGGATACCAGCATTTCCATCTGACCAATCGCTTTTAGCCATGTTTCTACATGAATGCCATATTTCTGCCGCCAGTTGTGATAAGCTCTGGCACAGTGAAAATCTAACAAGAAACAACCGTTCAATAAAATATTCATAATAAAATTATTACGTGCCTGGACAAACCCTAATAAGATATTCAGGTGGTTCATGCCTTGCTTGGCATCTTGTAAACGTTGCTGCAATTCTAAAAGATACGCACTATGAAAGCTTGTTTCCTGCATTCTTTTGATCATACGTTCATAATCCTTCATCAGCTCTTGCATCTTTCCAACTGTTGCCAGTTGTTCGCCATGCGATAGCGTAGCCAAAAGTGATACACATAACGATAGTGTAAAACCAACACTAAACAGTAGATAACTTTTACCTAAAAAAGCCATTCCGATCAATCCTAATAAAGTGATACAAGGCAAACCATAAGATAACAAATGAGCTAAGAGCGATTGTGGTTTGCTTGCTTTTTGTAAATCCGCGTAAAATTTATCTAACAGGCGTTTTTTTCGTTTTCGCCCATGCTTTTCAAATAACTTTAACAACTGAACCATTTCCATTGTGAATGCTTCCTGTTGCACGCACTCCTTCACCGCTTCTTGGCGTTTTAAAATCGTTTCTTTAGCAACGAATTGCCAGCTGAATGCAGCAGCTAAAGCAGCTCTGCCTTCTTCGGTTTTCGCAACGCTAAGATACTGAAATAAGCTAGCCTTGCCAAAGATATCTAAATCGTATGCCTGTGTAGTTTTTTCAGTAAGAAAATCACTGCCCTCATCCAAGAAGTTTTTCCAATCATTCCCTTTCCGTTTTACGATATCTTCATATGCTTCCTTTAACAGCTGCGTATCTTCCATCGTGCTTTTTATTTCCGTATGTTTATAAACAGTTAGAAAAAACATACATAAAACAAGGCCGCAGCCTCCATACCATAGCCATCCTGTATTTTGATACCCCTTATAAAAGCAGAATACAAACAATGCTACTTCCAGCAATCTTATAATCGAAAATTGATGCGATTGCTGTTGCATCCGTGTAAATTGTTCTGTTAATTGTTTTATTTTTGTTTGAATATATGCGGCGTCCATGATAAAACTCCTCTCTCATAGGTATCATTATACCATATTCACCCTGTGATGATGGTATGGAATTGCCTATTCTGCAAAATTAAAAGTTCTTTGTGAATTGCAGGGATCATTAGAAATACGATGTATCTTTGGATATCACAGGTTTCTTTAAGATTCATTATTTCATTATCACTATCGTAATTTTCACGCAAAAAAATAGAACTCTGGTGTTATCCCTATGAGTTCTATTTTTGCTAATCTTCGTATTTACATATCCAATCGTTTTTTTATGCTTTATTCAAACAGTGATAAAGCTTCAAAATCTTCTTCTTCCACTTCTTCCTGTTTAGGTAGTTCACGAAGTTCTACTTTAGGAAGTTCTTTTAACAAATAGAAATCCGTAATTCCCTTTAACATAGCAGAGAACGTTGCATCCTTTGCCATAAGTGGAATGTCTTTTGAAACCACCTTATGGATCTCACTATTTGCAATCACGATTTCATCATTTAAGTCATGTAGACTGATATAAGCAATGTGATATGGTTTGGATTTTACTTTTTTACATAGCATACTGCCTTTGGTAGGTCGCCCTGTTACATCGATATCTGTCAGCTTCATACGTTTGCATGCACAATTATCACTAAAGACAACCAGCTGGCGATTATCATTGTTATAAATCAGGGCACTCGCAATTTCATCCTCAACCAAATTCATCGCTTTTACACCCTTTGAACGTGGTGAAGTTGCCGGTATCAAAGAGATTGGATAGCGTGTGATATAACCTTTTTTGGAAGCAATCAAAATCTCATCTTCTTCATATGCTACATATGTCTGTACGACTTCATCATCTTCCAACAGCTTCATATTGCTCATGGTTTTATTGTTGCGTGATACCTCATATTCACAAATTGCGGTTTTCTTGACCAAGCCATGGCGGGTAATGGAAAGCATATACGCATTTGTTTTAAAATCTTTGACAATGAAAGCATCTGTTATTTTTTCATCCGATGTTATTTTAATCTTTGAATTGATATGCGAACCAATTTCTTTCCATTTCGCATCATCAACTTCATAGACCGGCACATATCCATATGTACCCTTTGAGGTAAAGAAGAGGATGTTATCTAACGTATTCACTTCTCCATAACCAATCAAATGATCGCCTTCCTTAATGCCCGTCATTGCATCATTTGCTGCACCATAACTGCGCATCGACACGCGTTTCACATAACCATCACGAGAAATTGTGAACATGACTTGTTCTTGAGGAATCATGGCAACCTTATCAATGACGATTTCCTCGATTTCATGTTCGATTTTTGTTAAACGTGGTGTAGGGAAAGCTTTTTTCACTTCTTTTAATTCCGCAACCATCACTTTCTTTAATTTTTTCGGATCTTCCAGAATTTCGTGCAGTTCTTTAATTTCCGCTTGCAAATTAGCAAATTCTTCACGCAATTGCGTGATATCGGTATTTGATAAGCGATAAAGGCGCATTGTGACAATTGCTTCCGCTTGTGGTTCACTAAAACCAAATGCTTCAATGATCTTTACTTTGGAATCTGCTTTATCTTTACTAGAGCGAATCAAGGCGATAATTTCATCTAAAATAGATACTGCTTTGATTAAGCCCTCTAAGATATGACAGCGTTTTTCTTTTTTATCCAGATCAAAGGCACTGCGCCGTAAAATAACTTCACGGCGATGGGCAATAAAAGCATCTAGCATCGCTGCCAAGCCCATTTGAACCGGACGTTTATCCTTTATGGCAATCACATTATAGTTATACGATACCTGAAGATCGGTATTCTTATATAAATAATTCAAAATAAGCTGGGCATCGGCATCCTTTTTCAAATCAATGACGACTCGTAATCCATTACGATCACTTTCATCACGGACATCTAAGATACCATCAATTTTTTTATTCAATCGAATGTCATCAATCTTTTTTACCATGTTGCTTTTGACAACTTCATAAGGAATTTCATGCACAACAATCTGTTGTACCGTCTTTGTTTGCTCTATCGACACCTTACTGCGCACCATGATACGTCCTTTACCGCTCGTAAAGGCATCTTTGATACCATCTAATCCCTGCACGATACCTCCGGTAGGAAAATCAGGGCCTTGTACAAATTCCATCAAATCATCCAATGTGCAATCTGGATGCTGAATGCGATATATGCTGGCATCAATACACTCTCCTAAGTTATGAGGTGGAATATTGGTCGCATAACCGGCTGCGATACCGGTAATCCCATTTACTAAAAGGTTGGGATAGCGAGCAGGCAATACGGTAGGTTCCATTGCTGTATCATCAAAATTAGGTGCCCAGCTAACTGTATCCTTATCAATATCTTGCAGCAGATATTCACTGATCTTACCTAAACGCGCTTCGGTATATCGCATAGCCGCTGCCGGGTCATCATCAATAGAACCATTGTTCCCCTGCATATCAATCTGGGGTGTACGTATTTTCCAATCTTGTGACATGCGCACCATCGCATCATATACCGAAGAATCCCCATGAGGATGGTAATTACCAATAACCAAACCAACGGTCTTCGCACTTTTTCGATAGGCCTTATCCCATGTATTGCCGTCCACAAACATAGCATAAAGAATCCTGCGTTGTACAGGTTTTAAGCCATCACGTGCATCTGGCAGAGCACGTTCCTGAATAATATATTTTGAATAGCGACCAAAGCGATCCCCCATAATTTCTTCTAAAGGAGATGTCAGAACATTCGCATGATCAACAGCTTCTTCTACTGTTTTTTTCTTCATCGGTTATGCACCTCCACTTGGTAATCATCTTCCAGGGTAAAGGAAACATTTTCCTCAATCCAGTCACGGCGTAGATTTGCTTTATCTCCCATCAATACGGAAACGCGCTTTTCAGCCACGACCGCATCTTCAATGCTTACCTGAATCAGGGTTCTAGTTTCCGGACACATGGTCGTATCCCAAAGCTGATCGGCATTCATCTCACCAAGACCTTTGTAACGCTGTAATGTATAGCCTTTGGGAAAGTTCTTACGCAGCTGATCTAATTCTTCATCTGTCCATGCATAACACATTTCTTTTCCCTTTTGTAATTTGTATAAAGGTGGCATGGCAATGTATACCATTCCTTTTTCAATCAATTCACGCATATAACGATAAAAGAAGGTCAGTAATAAAATCTGAATATGTGCACCATCATCATCGGCATCGGTCATGATGATAACTTTATGATAATTGGAATCTTCCGCATGGAAATTTGCCCCCACACCGGCACCTAAGGCATGAATGATCGTATTCAACTCTTCATTCTTTTCAATATTGGTAATACTTGCTTTTTCTGTATTTAATACCTTACCTCGTAAAGGTAAGATTGCCTGATATTTGGAATCTCTTCCCTGCTTCGCACTGCCTCCGGCAGAATCACCTTCGACCAGGTATAATTCCTTTTTGCGAGCATCCTTGGATTGTGCGCTGGCCAATTTACCGGAAAGGATCTTTTCACTCTTCCCTTTGGATTTTCCCTTACGAGCATCCTCACGTGCCTTACGAGCAGCTTCACGTGCTGTGCTGGCACGCTGCATTTTTTTGATCAAGGTTGTCGCAAGTTCTTTATTTTCTTCTAAGAAAAAGTTTAATTTCTCACTGACAATGGAATCTACCGCATTTTTTGCCTCTGGTGTTCCTAATTTACCTTTGGTCTGTCCCTCAAACTGCAGCAGATTTTCCGGTATGCCTAAAGATAAAATAATCGTTAATCCCTCACGGACATCGCTGCCTTCAAAATTCTTTTCTTTTTCTTTTAATAAGCCATTTCTTCTTGCATAATCGTTGAATACTTTTGTAAAGGCATTACGGGCTCCAGTTTCATGAGTACCGCCATCCTTTGTACGCACGATATTAACAAAAGAAAAGATATTTTCCTGATATTCATCCGTATATTGAAATGCACAATCTACCTTAATCCCATTCACCTCTCCGCTAAAGGCAACTGGTTTATGGAAGGTTTGTTTATCTTCATGTAAATATTCCATGAAAGCAACTAGACCTTCTTCATAATGATAGACTTCTTCACGTTCTTTTCCTTCACGTTCATCTCTCACCACTAAACGCAGACCTTCTAAAAGGAACGCATCTTCTTGTGCACGTTCGGCAATCTGTGAAAAAGAGAAACGCGTTGTAGAGAAAATTTTCTTATCTGGCATAAAACGTGTTTTACTGCCAGTTTTATTCGTTTTCCCAATTACTTCTAGCTTTCCGATTTTCTTGCCGCCATCTTCAAAACGCATCTGATAGATCTTGCCATCACGATAAACACTGACTTCCATCCAAGAACATAATGCATTTACTACACTGGCACCTACACCATGTAAACCACCACTTGTCTTATAGCCACCCTGTGAGCTAAATTTACCACCGGCGTGCAAGACAGTATGGATGACCTGTAAGGTAGGTACTCCGCTCACATGCATATCTACCGGCATACCGCGACCTTCATCTTCCACACAGATCACACCATCTTTTTCAATCGTTATCTTTATAGTTTCTCCAAAGCCGTTTAATGCTTCATCAATGGAGTTATCGACAATTTCCCAAACCAAATGATGCAAGCCTCTACCATCCGTAGAGCCTATGTACATACCGGGACGTTTCCGTACGGCATCAAGTCCATCCAGAATCTGTATGCTGCTTCCATCATATGTCTTCTCTGCCATACAATCACCTCTTCCTCTCTTATTTCTTAAATTTACCTTGTTTAGTTTATCAAATTCTCATACTGAACGCAAACAAAACTCATGGTATTTACTAAACAACATTCTAATTATATACGAATTTTTTAAAAAGTGTCGTTTAATTTTCGGCTTTTTCTTTTC
Organism: Longicatena sp. 210702-DFI.1.196; assembly: GCF_020563125.1. Taxonomy (NCBI): domain Bacteria; kingdom Bacillati; phylum Bacillota; class Erysipelotrichia; order Erysipelotrichales; family Erysipelotrichaceae; genus Longicatena; species Longicatena sp. 210702-DFI.1.196. Next base: position 52,202 of record NZ_JAJCPX010000004.1, read on the forward strand.
TCATAACGTAAATGATGATAAAATAAACGCATATAGAAAGTTATTGAGGTGACATTATGAATATGTATTGGATCTTATATATTTTATTAGGATATTTGCTTGGTTCCCTGCCATTTGCTTTGATTATTGGGAAACTCTTTTATAAAACAGATGTAAGAAACTATGGTAGTGGGAATTTAGGTGGTACCAATGCAGGACGTGTACTTGGTAAAAAAGCAGGCATCTCTGTCATTGCTTGCGATGTCCTAAAAGTTGTCGTTGCGGTTGGCATTGTATCATACTTCGATCGCGAAGCTAGTATTTGGGCCGGTTTTGCTGCTGCATTTGGACATTGTTATCCTATTTTTGCAGGATTTCGTGGTGGCAAGGCAGTGGCAACCATGTTTGGCTTTTTATTAAGCACTTCTATCTTTACCTTTCAAAGTGCTTGGTATGTCATCATTCCTTTTCTCTTTTTCCTTGTTGTTTTATATCTAAGTAAAATGGTATCGTTGTCTAGCATGATGGCTGCACTTATCAGTAGTCTTTACATTACATATAGGCAATTTGATAGTAGTATTGAAATTATCATTGCCAGCTGGTTATTGACGATTTTGGTGATTTATCGTCATCGCTCTAATATTAAAAAAATAGCCGACGGAACAGAAAATAAGATATCATGGTTGTAAAACGAGCCTTTTCACGGTTTCGTTTTTTTAATAACTTTCTCATAAAACCTCATACCTTTTACTTTTTCCCATGAGATAGTACAAGAAAATGATGTTGAGCATTCCGAAACTTTTAAGTCAAAAAAAGTGATATTTGTACAAACTTCTCAAATACCACTTTTTAAATGTAACTATCTTTTCATAGCAATACCATAGGCATCAATAAGGGATTGCATTTCTTCAGCTGATTTGCCATACAACACTCTCGTCTTGGCATCATAGCGTTCCTGTTCTTCTAATTGAAGTACTTTAACAGCTGTTTCATAAGGAAGCTGTCCCATAAAACGTTCTTCTTCATAATGATACATGGATAAATACCATTCATGTACTTCTAATTCCTCATTGGTTTCTGCATCACGCATATGAAAGGGAACAATCGGTTCTAAAGGAAGAATGGAATCTACGTCGTTTGTTAATGTATAAACACCCAAATAGCCGCCATCTGTTTTCTGATAAATATGTGGTCTAGCATAATATAAATCTCTGCTTTGGCGATGATGCAGAAAAGCAGCAAAATTGATTTGCATCTCTTCCAAATCTTGTTCATCATAATATATTGGATGTAAGGCGCTAAAGAAACAGCCATCCGTATGCTTAGCTAAAAAATCACGCAGGCACTCATTGGAAAAAATCTTAATATTTTCTCTCATATCAGCAAGATCACTAATTTTCTGTTCAACACCATCCTGCTCATATTTTTTTAATTTCCAAAGCTTTGCAATACGCGCAATGATATCATAAAACATATCCACTTCTTCGCGCACAGTAGGTAACAACAGACTTAATCTTAGGCAAGCGCTATCCTTTTCATCCCAAACAAGAGAAATACCTCTGGCAATATGCTTTGGATCATATAAGATCATATCATTTGATATTTTATCAGGAACTAATATCCAACTTTCCGAAGTACCATAAGCAAACTGTCCATTCGTGATATCTGATAATGAAATTGCCTTTTTGAAAAATCCTTTTTGTTTCAAACATACATCAACACTCATGTTATCCCTCTTTCATATATTTTCATGCTTCCATCTAAAGCTGCATCATCAAATAAGTCACTTCCATGATCTATAATATTTTCGTTGTCCAATCTTCCAAATTCCAAACTTCATCTACCAGATCTTCGTAAAAATCTGGATCATGAGAAACTAATAAAACACTTTGATGATATTCCTTTAACGCACGTTTTAATTCTTCCTTTGCATCAACATCCAAATGATTGGTCGGCTCATCAAGTACCAAAACATTACAAGGACGATTCATCAATATACACAGACGTACCTTTGCTTGTTCACCACCGCTCAACACACACATACCAGATTCGATATGATCTGTCGTTAAACCACATTTAGCTAAAGCAGCACGTACTTCTCCATTTGTATATGCCGGATATTCTTGCCAAAAATAGTCCAATGCACTGATACCTGTAGCGACTTCTTCCTGCTCAAAAAAGCCAATTTCCGCAAATGGATCTACTTCTACATTCCCTGATACAGGCGGTAGTAACCCTAATAAAGTTTTTAACAATGTCGTTTTGCCTAATCCATTGACTCCCTTGATTGCGATTTTTTTATTACGTTCAAAATTTAGATGCAATGGACGACATAATGGTTCCCCATAACCGATAACCAACGCATTTGTTTCAAAAACGATTCGTCCAGTGGTACGTGATGGTTGAAAACCAAATACCGGTTTTACCTTTTCTTTTGGCTTTGTGATAATATCCATCTTATCTAATTTCTTCTGGCGCGAATGTGCCATATTTCTAGTTGCTACCCTGGCTTTATTGCGTGCAATGAAATCTTCAAGATCTTCAATTTCTTTTTGCTGCTTGCGATAAGCAGCTTCTAATTGCCGTTTTTTTAAGGCATGTTGTTCAAGGAAATAGTCATAATCCCCCACATATCGTGTTAAAACGCAATTTTCGACATGATAGATAATATTGACAACCTGATTCAAGAATGGTATATCATGAGAAACTAAAATAAAGGCATTTTCATAATTGCAAAGAAAATTGGTTAACCATTGTATGTGATTTTCATCCAAATAATTGGTTGGTTCATCTAAAATTAGAATCATCGGATTTTCTAGCAATAATTTGCATAATAAGACTTTAGAACGTTGACCACCAGATAACATGGATACATCTTTTTCTAAGCCGATATCCATTAACCCCAGACCTTGAGCAACCTCATTAATCTTCGTATCTATCATATAAAAACCGCTATGTTCTAAAATATCCTGTAGTTCACCGACTTCTTGCATATATGCTTCCATTTCTGTATCGCTGCAATCGCTCATTTTTTCATACAGGTTCATCATTTCCTGCTCTAAATCAAACAAATGTGCAAAGGCATCCTGTAAAACATTCTGTATGCTCTTCCCTTTTGTTAAAACCGTATGTTGATCCAAATAGCCTACGGTAATACGATTGCACCATTCTACTGTTCCCTCTTCAGGAACTAGCTTGCCTGTTAAGATATTCAAAAAGGTTGATTTTCCTTCGCCATTTGCCCCAATTAATCCAACATGTTCTCCATTCAACAAACGAAATGATACATCCTCTAAAATTTGTCGCCCGCCAAAGCTATGAGATACATGGGATACATTCACAATACTCATACCATTCCTCCATTATTCATTACTTTCTATAACATCTTTTGCTTGATTAGTATAGCATGCTTTTCCCCTTCCCAACAAGTCTTAAAAGCATGTACAAACTGATATGAATGGTCTTATTTTGCTATTCTTTAGATTTCTTAATGAAAAGATCGGGTAAAATTACGAAAGCGTAAGAGTATTTTAAAAAGAAGTTTGTTATAATAATGATAAGCGAGGTGATTGCATGACAGAAGTAAAGCATGCAGAAGAAACCGTCGATTTACAACATGGTCTTTCTCATGAGCAAGTTGCTAAACGTGTTGCAGCAGGGTATGTAAATGTACAAAATGATCGTATCACTAAAAGTTATCAGGAAATCTTTAAGGATAACCTGTTTACCCTCTTCAATCTCATCAATGCGATACTTGCCGGAATGATCATTTTCATCGGTTCTTATAAAAATTTGTTATTTCTCGGTGTAGTTCTCTCTAATTTAGTCATTGGGATTCTACAAGAAATTCGTGCCAAGCGTGTTTTGGATAAACTTTCTTTAATCACACAACCGTATATTCGTGTTTTACGTAATGGTGAATTGAAGGAATTGCATATGGACGATCTAGTGCTTGATGATATTACCTATTTACATACTGGATCACAAGTGTGTGCGGATGCTATCATTCGTGAAGGCAAATTAGAGGTAAATGAATCCTTAGTGACCGGAGAATCAGATATTATCCTTAAGAATGTTGGAGATTCCTTATATTCAGGAAGCTTTGTCGTTAGTGGAAATGCAAAGGTACAAATACACCATGTAGGCAAAGACAATTATGCGCAAACCATCATGGCAGATGCTAAGACATTTAAAAAGCATAAATCGCAGCTTCGTGATTCAATTAACTTTATCATCAAAACGATTGGTATCGCCATTATCCCCATCGGTATATTATTGTTTAGCAAACAATTGTTTATCACAAAAACTCCGTTTGCAGATGCCGTTGTTTCTACTGTGGCAGCATTATTAGGAATGATTCCAGAAGGTTTAGTACTTTTGACAAGTGTTGCGCTAGCTGTTGGCTCTATTAATCTAGCAAAACGTAAGACCTTAGTACAAGAATTGTATTGCATAGAAACACTGGCTCGCGTTGATACCTTATGTTTAGACAAAACTGGCACCATTACAGAGGGTAACATGCGCGTAGAATCCATCATTCCCTATGCGAAGCATCCCTATACTGCGGAAGATATTTTAGCAAATATGATGGAAGTTTTAGACGATGACAATTCAACTGCTATGGCAATTCGCAAATATATCAAAGGAAAAAGTAACACCTTTACATGTATTGAAAAATTATCTTTTTCCAGTGCACGCAAGCTCAGTGCTGTCACATTTAAAGAAAATGGCACATATGTGTTAGGTGCCTATGAATTTGTCAATGGAAACCAAAACGCTGCATTACAAAAAGAAATAGCCGAACAGGCAAGTTTGGGTAATCGTGTCTTAGTGTTGGCACATAGTGATGTTGCCATTGAAGAGGAATGTATTGATAAAAATAATACGATTATAGCACTGCTTATCTTGAGTGATCCGATTCGTGAAGAAGCACCAAAAACTTTGGATTATTTTCTTTCACAAGGTGTTGATGTAAAGATTATCAGCGGTGATGATCCGCGCACTGTTCACGAAATTGCTCATAAGGCACATTTAAAAAACTATGATAAATATATTGATGTATCTACCTTGTCGGATGAGGAGATATTTGATGCGGTAAAAACATACACGGTTTTTGGACGCGTTAGTCCGATGCAGAAAAAGCTGATGATCAAAGCTTTAAAAGAGCAAGGACATGTTACTGCCATGATTGGTGATGGTGTGAATGATGTTATGGCGTTAAAAGAAGCTGACTGTAGCATTTCCGTAGCACAAGGTAGTGAGGCAGCAAAAAACATAGCCAACCTTGTTCTGCTTGATAATAATTTTGCTAATATGCCCGTGATCGTTGATGAAGGAAGACGTGTCATTAACAATATACAACGTGCAGCATCCTTATTTCTAGTAAAAACGACCTTTTCAACCATCCTCAGTATTCTGACACTGTTCTTTATCCAACGTTATCCATTTGAACCGATTCAACTGACCTTAATTTCTTCTTTGACGATTGGGATCCCTTCTTTCTTCTTAGCTTTAGAAGCCAATCATGCCAAAGTGAAAGGCAACTTTTTATTAAATGTCTTAGGACGCGCATTGCCAGGAGCTTTATGTGTTGTCTTAAGTATCATTTATGTTAATATCCTATCTTTACTCATGCCGCTTACACCAGATGAGATGTCAACGATGTGTGTGTTGTTAACGGGAGCAAATGGCATTATTGTATTATATCGTGTCTGTATTCCATTTACACGAAAACGTTTTATCATCTTTACCTCAATGTCCATCTTCTTTATCCTTGGCATTGTCTTCTTCCCTAGCCTATTCTCCTTGGTTCGCTTAGACTATCTGCCATTCCTTTGTACAATCGGCGGTATTGCCGCAATCCCATTTGTTATGGATTTCTTCTTTCGCTTCTCCCATTACTTTAAATTAAAACAACGCATCATCAATATAGGTAAATAAACTGAAAGGTTTCTTGTTTTCACTCTTGATTTCAAACACTTCTCATCGCTCTTCTTTGTCTAGATTCTAAAATAATATGATTTACGAGGAATGGAAAACAGCCGTGTCTTGTTACAACGGCTGTTTTCTCATTTATGCTTTATTATTATCAACAAACTCATCTTGTGATCGATGTTTACGCATGATGACAAGACCAATAAGGAAGAAAGTAACAGCAAATAATGATAAGACACCATATGTCTGCCACACTTTCGTCCAAGTCCCTGTATCCACCTGCATTTGCGAAGTCAAAGCATCATTTAAGTTCACATACCAATACGAAGGTAATAGCTTCGCAAACGTGAGAATGCCACTAGGAATCAAATGCTGGGGCACAAAAGCTCCTCCTAGGAAACTGAACCCTAACGATACAACATTGCTAATGCCATTCATCACATCTTCTACATAGCGCACGGTACACGTAAGCGCTGAAAACATAAATGCTAATGTTACCGTCATAATAGCAAATAGTAATGAGTTCAGTAACAATAACATACCACTAGTATTCATCATGACATCTCCATTAAAGATAAAGATAACAACGATCATGATAAGCCATATTATAATACCAAACAAAATATTCGATAACACTAAAAAGGAATTCATATGCAAACTGGAAGTAGGTGATACACTGTTTCGTTTCAAGATTTCTGAACGATATACACTATGCATGGTTAAACCAACAACCATTAATATGATAGCCAATAGCACATAAGACATATAATTAAAGTACATGCCTCTTGTGACCACTTTCATATTTATGCGTTCACCACTTGATAGTTGCATTTTACTTTTGACTTTTAAATCTGCATCTGCCCGCTGTTTTATTTGTGTTAAGGTTTCATTCGGAAACTGTGCTTGATATGTGTACACCCGTTGCAAATAAGCATTCATCTGTTGTTTTAACATCATTCCCTGCGCACTGTCAGGCCGTTGTGCAACATCTAGTAAATTTTCTTTCCCTTTGCGAAAAGCATGACCAAATCCCTTGGGCACCTGCACAACCGTATCTACCTCATCATAAAACAAAGCATCTTGTATTTCAGAAGTGCTGCTGCCTACCTGCTTTATTTCTGTCTTCTCATGCAGATACTCCTTTAGTAGGGCACTTTCAGCAGATTGATCATGATCAATGAAGGCAATGTTCGTTTTCACACTCTCATAAGCGTCTGGCATACTATTATTCGTTTGCATATAGGCTGTAAACAAACCAAAAACAACCGTAAAGATAACCAGATACGTCAAAATGCTTGTTTTTTTATCATAAACGATTTTGAAGTATAATTTCACGATATTCATTTACTGCACCCCCAAACTCTGATAGCGTGTTTTACGCAAAGAACGATAACAGATGAGATAACATAACAGAGAGAATATCAATAAAGAAAACAGATTCAGATAATAGCGTTCACCTACTCCATAATAATATAACGAATATAAGGCATCCGTAACCATGTTAACAGGATTAATATATGCCAAGATAGGAGCATGTACCTGAACCAGATATTTCATCTGAACCATCATCATACCTGCCAGAAAACTTCCCAACATAGTAATAGAGGTCAAAACACCGGTTTTGGTTCCTATATCTTTTTGAGGTAATAAAATTCCAATTAACAGTCCTAAACCATTGCCGGCAAGAACACCCATAAAGATGGCCAAGACAACAAAACCTAATTGGTTACCAAAATCCACTTGTAAGATCGTATACATATAGAAGAAAACGATGCTTAGAATGGTCATTTGAAAGACAATGTTTAAAAAGAGATCAATAAACAAATTTAATCCTTTATGTGTTGGTGCAATTGCTATACGAGCAGCCGTAGTGCTTTGATTTGCCTGCAAGGAATACATGGAATTAATTGCCCAATAGCCTCCAAATAATGCATTCATCGCTAATAAAGTATAAAAGAAGATACAGGATAGATTCGTATTTTCCTCATTGTTTGTTTTGATAAAATCATGCGTATTGGTAAACGTCTGCATAAGTTGTTCTGGGGTACTGCCGGCTGCTAACAGCTGCATGGCCATATGCTCATTTTGGGTATATTCATCAAAGAAATTTTGTGTCATCGTCTGTTTGATTCCGGTTTCTTTAACTAAGATGGTTGTTTCATCACCAATCGTGATCATCGCGTCTACATCGCCCTTTTGCAGTAATTGTTTTCCTTTTTTTGTTGAGACTTCCTGCACCTTAAACATTGGCGTATCTTCCATTCGCAAGGATTTGAGTGTCTTTTGCAAGGTGGTATTCTTTTGATAAGCAGTATTATCAATCATCGCAATGGAAATTGTTTCAAATGTTGTTAGGTCATATGCATGACGCAACACCGCTCCAAATAGCGTTGTCAAGATAAGTGGAAAAAGCAATGTCCAAAACATCAAAGGCCGATTCATGAACATACACTTTGCCCGGTATTTTAAGATATGCAACATAAGCTTCCCTCCTAATCACGCAACTGTTTGCCTGTGATTTCCAGGAAAACATCATTTAGCGTTGGTGTTTGCGAATAAACTTTTCCATAGCTGATATCCTCTTGAGCAAAATAATCCATCAGATTCAGCATATTCCGCTTACCCTCCATAAATTTCACCTGCAGTGTATGCGAATGATAAGAAACATCGTATACATTTGCTATACCCTTTATCTCTTCTATCTGTCTTAGCGATATGGTCACCTGTTCCACTTCTACTTTTTCTTTCAACATGATATTCGCCTTTAATTCTTCCTTACTGCCACTGGCAATCATTTTGCCTTTATCCATAATGATGATACGATTACATAGTTCTTCTACCTCTTCCATATAATGAGAAGTATAAACGATTGTCGCTCCTTCGTTGTTTAAGCGGCGTATTCCTTCTAAGATAGCATTACGACTTTGAGGATCTACGGCTACGGTCGGCTCATCCATAAAGATCAGCTTTGGCTTATGTGCAATACCACAAGCAATATTCAAACGTCGTAATAATCCTCCACTTAATTTTCCTGGTTTAAACTTACGATATTCATCTAACGCCACAAAAGCAATCGCTTCATCAACTAATTTTTTGCGTTTTGCTTTATCACGTATATATAGTCCACAGAAATAATCAACATTATCCTGGACATTTAATTCATGAAAAACTGCTACATTTTGCGGAATGATACCAATATCTTTTTTACTATCATAAGCATCTGGTGTCATTTCTTTATCAAATATTTTAATCTCACCTTTATCAAAACTCAACAAAGATAGCATGCAGTTAATAGCTGTTGTCTTACCACTGCCATTTGGGCCTAATAACCCTAAAATTTCACCTTCTTCTACTTGCATATTAAAATGATCTAACGCAATAACATCCTTATAACGTTTTACTAGGTTTCTTACTTCTATGATCATATGTGATTCCTCCCTTTGCATAGCTACAGTATACGAAAGTTTCATGCGCAAAAACAGTGTATATCTTCACAACCGCATATGACAGATGTCATATTTTCATTTGTAACTAATAAAAAAGCATGCTAAAATCATAGTATATCGGAGGATCATCATGAATATCTTATTAAACGATCTATTGCTACTCTTTATATCTGTTTTATTTCTCATATTTGAAGAGATTGATGTTTCTACAACCACAGCACTTCTTTGTGCTATCATTTTAGCGGCAACCTCTTATTTATATTCAGATAAAAGATGGACATCTTTATTACGTTTATGCTATTTGATTTTAACTGTATGGAATAGGGCTTTTTTTTATACGCTCCCACTTTTATTTTATAATGCTCCGCTATGGAAACAAAAAGAATTAAACATTCCATGCGTATTGCTCTATTTGTTACCCATGATCTTTCATTTGAATTTTCATTATCTTGGATTTGATTTATTATGGTTATTAGCCATGCTGTTTTCTTTGTTATTAAAACAACAAACACTTTCGCAGCAGCAATTGGAACAGGATTATAAAAAACAGCGTGATACATCACGTGAACTAGCGATGATCTTAAGTGAGAAAAACAAAAATTTGTTAATTCAACAAGAACAAGAAGTACGCATTGCCACCTTAAATGAGCGCAATCGCATTGCTCGTGAAATACATGACAATGTGGGGCATCTTCTCAGCAGTGCCTTGTTACAAATTGGCGCTATCCAAGCCATCTTTACGCAAGAAGAGTTACAAGAACCATTAACAAATCTTCGCTCAACCATTTCTACCAGCATGGACAGTATACGAAGCAGCGTTCATAATCTCCATGATGATGCATTGGATCTTCAAGCGGCACTACAAACACTGATACAAAATTTCACCTTTTGTAAGGGAAATTTCGTATATGATGTAACACATTCCATGTCACAAGAAATGATTTATCATATCTTAGCTATCGTAAAAGAATGTATGAACAATACCATGAAACATTCCAACGCAACTGTCTTTACCGTTACTCTTCGAGAACAACCTACGTTTTATCAGCTTATCTTAACCGACAATGGGACTTCTATCAAAAAACAAGATACGGGGATTGGTTTAAAAAACATCCGCGAACGCGTGGAAACCATGCATGGCTTTTTAAACATTCAAACAGAACAAGGATTTTGTCTTTTTATTACTTTGCCAAAGGAGGAAATAGCGCATGAGAATATTAATTGTTGATGATGATGCACTGGTATGCAGTTCATTAAAAACTATTTTAGAAGCTAAAAACATACAAGTAGATGCTATTGGGAATAGCGGTGAGGAAGCAATAGCGTTATACCGACAATATCAAAGCGATGTATTGTTAATGGATATCCGAATGGAAAAGATGAATGGCGTAGAAGCTAGTGAAGCTATTTTAAAAGAATTCCCACAAGCGCGTATTTTATTTCTGACGACCTTTAGTGATGATGAATATATCGTAAAAGCTTTAAAGCTAGGTGTGAAAGGCTATATTCTGAAACAAAATTTTGATAGCATCGTATCTGCTTTAGAAGCCGTTTATGCTAACCAAAACGTCTTTAATACTGAAATTATTGAAAAATTACCTGATTTACTAAATAATAGAGATACAGCAAAAGAGCAATATGATCTAAATGATCGTGAGCAACAGTTTATTTCTTTAGTAGCTAATGGATTGAATAATAAAGAAATTGCTGAGACCTTGTTTCTTAGTGAAGGTACGGTGCGTAATTATTTAAGTAACCTTTTAGATAAATTAGGATTGCGTGATCGCACACAACTGGCTATTTTCTTCTATCAGCATCTAAAATAAAAAAGTATCGTACGATACTTTTTTAATAGCAGGCAATATTGCTATCAGTACGTGATTCACAGCCACCGACATACACACCATTCTCCATGCGCATAATCATTTGTCCACGTCCAAAACTTGACACCTCTTCTTCCACACAAATTTGGTGTCCACGTTTGCGCAGAGCGTCAATGATCGTAGCATCAAAGCTTTTTTCAACCCGGAAAGTTTTATCCTTGATCCATTGCCAACGAGGCGCATCCAATGCCATTTGTGGATTTAAATGAAAATCAATCAGATTCATTGCCACTTGTACATGTCCTTGCGGCTGCATATAGCCCCCCATAACGCCAAATGGACCTAAGGCTTTTCCATTTCGTGTAATAAAGCCGGGAATAATCGTATGATAACTTCGTTTTTGTGGCCGCAATACATTGACATCGGTTTCACATAAAGAAAAATCAGCGCCACGATTTTGTAAAGCGATACCAGTATCTTTGACAACGATTCCACTGCCAAAGCCCATGTAATTGGATTGGATGAAAGACACCATATTCCCCTCACAATCAGCCGTACATAAATAGACAGTACCACTTTTATAAGGCATAGCTACTTGCGGCATTAACGCCTGCTCCTGTATCTGACTTGCCCTCATCTTACCAAATGATGCATCAATCATTCTTAAGACATCGGGATGTGCAGCCCCAGGATCACTGATCGTCGCCATGCCATCGGCAAATGCCATTTTCATTGCTTCAAATTGATGATGAAACATTTTCTCATCGCGTTTTTCAAAATGAAATTCTTTTAACGTATTCAGTGCATGTAAGGCTACGATACCTTGACCGTTTGGTGGTAATTCCCATATATCATGATCATGATAATGTACATGCAACGGTTCTTGCCAAAGAACCTCATGTGCTGCTAAATCTTCATATCGTAAAAAACCATGATGTTTTTTGCTGTCAGCATCGATCGCTTTTGCTAATTCTCCTTCATAGAAGGCTTTCCCTTTTGAATCGGCAATCATTTGCAGACTTCTCGCATGATGTTTTAACACCATGATGGATCCAGGCTCTAGTGATACTCCTTCTTTATGAAAAGTGGCAAACCATTCTTGAAAAGCATCTTCATTTCTATGACTTTTGAATCGTTCACATGCCTGTTTCCACATGCGAGAAATTTCTGGCGTTAAGGGGAACCCATCTCTTGCATAACGAATAGCTGGTTCTAATACTTCTTTAAATGGTAAAACGCCAAAACGCTCATGCAATTCTGTCCAGGCTTTGACTGCCCCAGGTACGGTTACTGGTGTCCATCCATCCGTAGGCATGCGTGAAATATTTCCATGCAGATCTTTCACTTTTTCAATGGTGATTCCTTGTGGTGAGCGGCCGGAAGAATTTAAACCATACATTTTATTTTTAAACCATACGATAGCAAAGGCATCTGAGCCTAATCCATTCGCTGTTGGTTCTACGACTGTTAATGCAGCCGCTGTCGCAATAGCTGCATCTATTGCATTCCCGCCTTTACGCAACATTTCTAAGCCAGCAGCACTTGCTAAATTGTGACCTGTACAAACCATCCCATTCCTCGCTATTACCGGATAGCGATTGGATGCATACACCTGATGATGTACATCAAACATAAAACTTCAACCCCTTTTCTTCTTCATCATTATAGCAGTTTTTTTCAACGTGTCGTAGTGATTTTTACGTTTTTCATTCATGATTTCTGCTCCTTGCGTTAACCTTTCGTATTTTATTTCAATTTCGTATTTTCTTATGCAGAATGAGTTGTCAAATGAGTTTTGATTTCGTATAATGAAATTCGTATGAATTTGAGGTGAACGATATGAAAGAATATTGGGAGTTGTTTTACTCCTTTGCTAAAATTGGGGCCTTTACGTTTGGAGGTGGCTATGCAATGCTACCGCTTATTCAACGTGAAGTTGTTGAAAAAAAGCATTGGGCAACAGAAGAAGAGATTATGGATTATTATGCCGTAGGACAATGTACACCCGGTATCATTGCCGTAAATACCGCTACCTTTATCGGCTATTACAAAAAAGGCATTATCGGCGGTATCTTTGCAACTTTGGGTGTGATATTCCCTTCGATTGTAATCATCTTATTAATTGCTTCGCTGTTGCAGAACTTTTCCGATTTAGCAATTGTACAGCATGCACTTGGAGGTATTCGTGTTGCTGTTTGTGTATTGGTTTTGAATGCCGTTATCAAATTGTTTAAGTCCGGAGTTAAAGATTTCACAGGTACTTTGATTTTTTGTCTGGCTTTATTACTAGCGTTTTTGCAGTTGATACCAACTATTGTAATCATCATTACAGCAGCTTGTCTTGGTATTGGCATTCAGCTATATAAAGCCAAAAAGGAGGTAAAATCCTCATGAGTGTTTATCTTGCATTATTGATTGAGTTTTTCAAAACCGGTCTATTCGCTGTAGGCGGAGGCCTGGCAACGGTTCCTTTTCTATTTGAACTCATAGGCAAATATCATTGGTTTACCAGCGAAATGCTTGCAAATATGATTGCTGTATCTGAAGCAACACCTGGTGCAATGGGCGTCAATATGGCAACCTATGTTGGATATCATGTAACTGACAGCATACTTGGTGGTATTTTAACTACGCTTGCTTTAGTAGCACCTAGTATTATCATTATTTGTATCATTGCACACTTTTTAAAGAAATTTAAAGATAGTGCTATCATTCAACATGCATTTTATGGTTTACGACCGGCAGTCACTGCCATGATTGCATCTGCCGGCTTAGGAATTTTTATGACAACCATGTTTAAAAATGAGGAATTTCATTTTCAAACGTTCCTAGACGCAATTCAATATGTACCACTTATCATGTTCATCGTGGTATTGTGCTTGTCCCGTAAATTCCCTAAGCTTCATCCCATTGCCTTGCTTTGCGGATGTGCCTTAGCTGGTATCGTTTTACAACTATAAATTACAAACAGCTGCCTAAAGACGTCGTGTCCTAATGCAGCTGTTTTTCTATGCTATTTCTTTGCTTCATCTTCCTTTTGAAAACAAATAATCGGAATCATTCTTTCCTCTTTTGTATAACCAGCATGACTTCCCTTTACCGCATAGCTATCATCATAAATCAATTGTTCATCACCGATTGCGATAGCAAGATAATCACCTATAAAAGACGTAAAGAGCGGATGGTTGTTTCCTTCGCCAAAGATATGCTCCTGTAGCACTTCTGCTTTGCTAAGTAATATAAAGCTATTTCCATACTTTTCCTGAAAGTGTTCTTTAAACATCTGATGCTTGCCATCTTGAATAGAAAAGCTGAGAGCTCTTCCTTCTAATGACGGTAATCGTCGTAAACATCTCATCAATTGTTCGTCTTGAACCATACAACGACATGTAACGTCTATCTGTCCATGATCAGCGATAATCAAAAGAGCACTTTTAGCGGATAATGATGGGAAATAGTGTGCCATGAGCTCATCATAGTTTTTTAGCATCGCTTTGCTTTCGGCTGCATGTACCCCATAGTGATGCATGCAATCGTCAAATTCATCCCAATACGCATAGACACACGAAGCACGCTGTGATTGACTCTCTTTGACGATACGCTGACCATCTCCTTGAAACTGTGTACTCCTCCTTTGCGAAAAGCCGGATAGATTTCTGTTGCCCAAATCCCATTTGCTAAGCAGTCTTGCACAAGCGAATTCACTGCTACATGCTCATATGTATAATGAGGCTGCCAATAAGGCTTTTTCTGATAATAAGAACGATTCAAAAACATGACCAAATGCTCATCGATTTCTTCAAAATACTGTTGCCAGCCAAGCCATCCATGTTCACATGGGTATTTTCCACTTAAAAAAGAAGTTGTCGCTGCCGCAGTTGTCGGTGGAAACACAGTTTCTACATATCGTTTACAATGTTGTTTAAGAAAACCTTTTGCTTTAGCAAGTTGCTCTATCTGATACTTTCCTAAGCCATCGATCAATAATACAATGATTTGTTCGGGTTTTCTCTCCTGTAACCATTGATCTAATTGCTCATCGCTTTTATGAAACAGCGGCAAATGATAATAGGCACGTAGCGAATTTGCTATATGTACAAGATTATCCTTCTTCCAATCCATTTTCATTGCATCACCTCATAGTGTTTTTTAATTTATTTATACATTATATCACACTTCTGGCTAGACATAATATAGAAAAAAAAGCTATAATGAGATAGAACAATTGAAAATGAATATTACAGGTGTAGACATACTCAATAAGGAAGAAAGTGAAAATCTTTCGCTGCCCCAGCAGTCGTGATATGGACGAAATCCAAGATACCATTGTGCTTATGCATGAGAAGGTGGAAAGTAGGAAGAAGTTAAGCCGAAAGACTTGCCTGTAATGAATGCATCTGCTGGGTGATCAGAAAAAAGCAAATCATTTTTCCTTTTTTCTGTTTCACACTCCACAAGAAAGAGAGGGTGAAAAAGAATGCGTATGGAATATTGTGCATATAGCTTTTTAAGTGAAGATGGCAGCTTATGTGATTATGAAATTGCAACAGATGAGCTTGCCAGTATGACGGCCGTATGTGCGCATCATGTCAAACACATCAAGAGAAAAGATATACAAGAACTTGTTACACTCATCTATCATGCCAATGGTTCTATCCGAGGTAAATGTGCCATACAAAAGCATGAGGTCATGCGTCTTCATGCAATGTATGAGTTTTACTTTGTCAGGATAGAACATTTTGTTTTACCAGTAGGCAGCCTTGGTACAGCATATTTACATGTTTTGCGTGCAAAAACGAAAGCCATTATACGTATCCTAACGAAATTGCAAAAAGAAGGGCATACCATAAATCACCATTTGCTTGACTTTATGAATTTATTGGCAAATACCTTTTTTATGATGTGCCTGTATGAAAACAAAGCAGAAGGCATTGCGGAACAAGTCTTTATCAGCAAGTCCTATGAAAGCTAAAGAATTATGCTACATTGCGGTTATGGCCGCAATAGAATCGGTTGTATTTACATCATTTTCATTTGTTCTGTATCTGGAATGCATCACCTTTACCATTGTCCTTTTTGCAATGTGTTTTGAAACGAAACAAGCTGTGTTAGGTGCCATCGTATTTAGCATCGTGAATTTATCTATCCAAGGCGTTACCCCTTGGAGCATGATGTATTGTCTGATCTATCCTCTTTACAGTCTGTTTATTGGCATAAGTAAACCATTTTTACAAAAACACTTTTGGTTACTATGTTTCTTATGCGGTTGTTTATCTTTTCTAACCGGTCAGCTTGTCCAGATACCATTTCTTCTTATATCCAAAAAAATCACAATTCTTTATATCTTAGCAGGGCTGAAAATATCATGTATTCAAGGATGTCTATCCGCTTTTTGTTGCATGATCTGTTATCAGCCTATATATACCATTTTAAAAAAAATTACAAGGAGTACTTCTTATGGGAAAATTATGTAAACTACTCGCCATCTGCTGTATCCTGTTTATCAGCGGATGTACGAATAAAGAAACAAGCGAAACAGCGAAATCAGCTTCACAAGAAACAATTACTTTACACATCGTTGTAAATAAAGAAGGCGAAGAAATATTTAATAAAAAAGTTAGTGTCAAAGATCACGTAACTACCTTAGCTGACTTTTTAGAAAAAGCCAATGAGCTAAAGGTAGAAATGGAAGACAGCGCATATGGGAAAAAGATTGTTTCCATCCTAGGTGTTAAAACGAAGGATTGGCAAAAAGGTCCATGGTGGCTATATGAATCGAGCAATAATGAATCCTGCCAGGCTTCCGGCCAATGCGATGCTGCCAGTGCCTTAAAGATTAAAGACGGTGATGATTTCACTTTTAATTTTCAAGGCATGTAATATAAAAACTTTTGGAATGTGAACAGCTTATGTTACACATTCCTTTTTTAATCACTTATATAAGTTTATAACATATGATAATTATCCTTTCATATACGAATAAGCAAGGATGATCATGATAATGAACATCAACAAGTTATAAATATGGTAGAATAGCATATTTTACACGCTATTCGAGTATGATATCTTCAATTAGTGTTCGAATTTTTTAAATCATTTGATAGCATGTGCGGTAATAATCGTATAACGATAGGCGTTAATTGTTATTTTAATCCCATCAATCTCACCATACCAGTTTTTTCCTATGCGATAAATCTTACAGTTTTTATCCAAGAGTTTATCTTTGCAATACGCTACAACATTTGATACGTCTAATTTTAAATTGGTTTTGATACGCTTGCTTCCCTTCTCTGTCGTATGAATCTCATCAATATGATCGAGCAATATCCTTTTATCTTCATTCAAATTATCGTTATGCATAGAAATCGCTTTGTGTTCTTTACAACTCAACTCTGTTACCAGCAATTTAAATACGGCCAGCTTAGCAAGCATCTTAGGTGAGAACTGCCAATCTATTTTGCCAGTATTGTGATACATGATTTGCGATAAAGCATATGCTTTCTCTTTTGCATCTGTTAAGATTGCAATCTTTCCTGTCCCAATAATACTTTGAAAAGCTGCTGAATATGCACAAGGATTTTTTGCTTCTTGTAACTGATAATTTGTATCAAGTTCAAAGCCAACAGGATTTCCTGTTTTCATACACTCAATCTTTCTACCTTCCATAGCACTATGAAAATAAAAAACATAATCTGTTGCTTTCTTTTCAAATCCAAAATTTAATGGCACGATGTAAACGGCACCCTTATCTATAAAACCTAATCTACAACAATAACACTGAGAGATGATCTCCATAATTTTTTTCTCGTCAGTAACTTCTCTATCTTTACGTCTCATTTCCATTCCCCTATAAAATTAAACCTTTCTTTAGCCTATTGTATCATGGTAACTTCTGATAGTGAACTAGTTTTCTTCTACAGTCTCTTCTTGTATGCCTTTTGTAAAAGCAAGTAGGCGATAGTCATTAAACTATCGCCCCTTATCAAACCGTACGTGCCCTACAAGGCATACGGCTTACCAATATGCCTATTTATGATATCCACTATATCGTAAATTCACTTCAGAATTTGCGATTTTCTTTATTCTCTTTTGTGTATAGTATTCGATTCCTTCTTCTTTCAACATCTGGTTTTATTCTTTTCCTGTTGATAAATACAATCCCTTAATAAGAAAGAAAATTCAACTATGCCTGTACATGGTTGAATTATAGCAACTGCCTGTCGCACAAAAAGATGCAGCCACAATTGACTGCATCTTGCTTATGAATGTTCATTAATCTTACTAATAATTTTCTCAATCTTATTGCCTCTTTCTAATGCATCATCGATTAGAAAATGAAGCTCTGGTACTTTACGCATCGTTAAACGTTTTGCTAAAGCACTGCGAATAAATCCCTTACTGCGATTTAACGCCTTCATCCCGGCTTCTTCTCTAGCCTTTTGACCTAAAAAGGATACATAGATTTTAGCAATTGAGAGGTCATTTGTTACCGTGACATCTGTAATCGTAATAAAGCCAATCTTAGGATCTTTTAGCTCAAACTGAATGATCTCACTGACTTCTTTCTGAATGATTCCGGCAATTTTTTCTGCTTTTACTTTCATTCTATCACCTGATGTTATTCTGGCTCAACCTGTTGGTCTTCATACGCCTCAATCAAATCTCCTTCTTTGATGTCATTAAAGTTTTCAATAGTCATACCACATTCAAAACCATTTTGAACTTCTTTCACATCATTCTGGAACCGACGCAGAGAACCTAACTTACCGGTATAGATTACAACACCTTCACGAATCAAACGCACACTGCAATCTTTCGTGATATGTCCATCCGTCACCATACATCCGGCAATCGTTCCCACCTTACTAACCTTGTAAGTCTGACGAACTTCTGCCTGGCCAATGACAACTTCTTCATAAACCGGTGCCAACATTCCTTTCATTGCACTTTCCATTTCTTCTAAAGCCTTATAAATAATGTTATGCAAACGGATATCTACGCCTTCTTCTTCAGCTTTTTTACGCACCATCGCATTAGGGCGTACATTAAATCCATAAATCACCGCATTTGATGCACTTGCCAACATGATATCACTTTCAGTAATGGCACCTGCCGTGCTACGGATGACATTCACCTTCACACCGGAAACTTCAATTTTTTCCATACTTGCCTTTACTGCTTCGGCAGAACCCTGTACATCCGCTTTAACGATGACATTAATATCCTGTACTTCACCTTCTTCAATCTGACGTGCTAAATCATCTAATGACATCGCACTTGAAGAGTTACGTTCTTGATCAATACGTTTTGTTAAACGTGTTTCCGCAATTTGACGTGCTTTCTTTTCTGAATCAAATGCTTTAAAGATATCCCCTGCAATTGGCACATCATTTAAACCAATAATCTCAACTGGTGTAGATGGCAATGCTTCTTTAATTTCGCGGCCACGATCATCTGTCATCTTACGTACGCGTCCAAAAGCAGTACCAACAACGACAGCATCACCGGTATGCAATGTACCATTTTGTACAAGCAAGGTTGTTACCGGTCCGCGTCCTTTATCCAACTTCGCCTCGATAACAGTTCCGGTTGCCATCTTATTTGGATTCGCGCGGAAGTTTTCTACTTCTGATACAACAAGAATGGTCTCCAACAAATCAGAAACACCATCGCCAAATTTTGCTGATACTTCCGCAAAAATGGTATCTCCGCCCCATGCTTCAGGAAGTAATCCTAAGTCACTCATTTCATTCATGATACGATCTTTATTAGCATTTGGTTTATCAATCTTATTCACAGCCACAATAACCGGAACACCAGCCGCTTTGGCATGATCCACCGCTTCTTTGGTCTGTGGCATAACGCCATCATCAGCAGCAACGACGATGATAACCAAATCGGTTACTTTCGCACCACGTGCACGCATGGCCGTGAAAGCTTCATGGCCCGGTGTATCTAAGAAAGTAACTTTTTTACCTTTCACTGATACTTGGTATGCACCAATGTGCTGCGTGATGCCACCAAATTCACCTTCTGTTACGTGTGTTTTACGAATCGTATCCAACAAGGTTGTTTTTCCATGGTCAACATGTCCCATGATCGTAACAACAGGAGGACGGGATACTAAGTTTTCTTCATCCTCTTCTTCAACATTCATCATCTCTTCAAAATCACTCTCTTCGATGATGATTTCCTTATGACATTCTACATTAAATTCCATGCAGACAAGTTCAATCGTTTCATCATCCAAAGTCGAGTTGATGGTTACCATCGTTCCCATCATAAAGAGAAGCTTGATGATTTCACTTGCATTGCGATTTAATTTCTCTGCTAATTCCTGAACCGTCAGTGCAGAACTGTACGTAATCTCTTTTACTTCCACACGTTCTTTCCGTGGTGTAAACTCTTTTTTGCGATTTCCATTGTTCTTACGGTTTCCATTCCCTTTTTTGTGTTGTTGTCTTGCCATATAATCACCTAGCCTTTCAAGCAAGCATGAAGTTTTTGTGCAAAACCTTCATCTAATATTGCAACAGATTTGCGATTCTTATCACCAATAGCCATGTTTAATTCTTCCCCATTCATAAAGACATAGGGCACATGATAATAGGCACATTTATCTGTCAGCTTTTTCTTACCGTTTTCTCCCATATCATCTGCCATAATAAGCAGCGAAACTTGATTGCTGCGCAGTTTTTTAAAGATCGTTTCACCGGTAGCTATCTTATGGGCACGCATAGCCAATCCCAGTGTTCCAATTGCTTTCTTCATTCACCAAATAACTTTTGTAATTCCTCATAAAGTTCTTGAGGAATCTCACATTCTAATGAACGCGCCAAAGCTTTTTTCTTCTTTGCCACTTCCAGTGCCTCAATACTGCGCTTTAGATAGGCACCTCGACCATTCTTTTTCCCTGTTTCATCAATTTCAACATTACCATCAGGGGTACGAACGATACGAATCAATTCTTTTTTTGGAAGACTTTCACCAGTTGCCACACACTTGCGCATAGGTATTTTTCTCATAAAAGCTCCCTCCTTTTTCTTTATTCTTCGTAATATTTATCATATTCATCGAAGTCAATCTCATCATGAATCCAATCATTTTCTTCTTCTTCACGTTGAGCACGTTCGATTTCTTCTAGTTCTTCTTCTGAGTAAATAGGCTTCATTTCATAATCCTTTTTACTCAAATCAAAGGTTGGTTTACGGCGTTCTTCCTTTTCTTCACTCTTTTTCCAACGTGGTTTGCTAACCGGTTTTTCTTCCTGTTTTGCGCTAACATCTGCCAATGTTTCAAATTTTGATTTATATTCTTGTTTTTCTTTGATATTTAAGCCTTCTTGACGCTGTTTTTCCTTAGCAATACGAGCCGCTCTTTCCAGATCGCTCTCTTCTTTTTCTTCTTCAACCACTTCTTCTTCCACTTCTTTTTCAGCCACTTTTTCCACTTCAGGTGCGATGATACTTGCTTTCGCTTCTATTACTACATCATCTACCATTTCTTCTGGCTCTTCTAAAATTTCTTCCTGGAAGGATACTCCTGCATCGGCAAGTGATATAGCTTCTTCACTCGCTGCCTCTTCAAAGCGTTCTTGCTGTGCCAATGCTTTGGCAGCAGCCTGCGCAGCTAAGAATTCTTCACGCTGTTTCATAGCGATGCCTTTCCAATCAATACCAGCTGCATCCACATCGCTCTCTGCTTTAATATCAATCTTATTGCCAGTCAATTTCACTGCCAGACGTGCATTTTTACCACGTTTACCAATAGCTAAAGATAACTGATTATCTGGTACGACAACCAGTAAGCCACCTTTACGTTCTTCGCTTGGGATTACGGCTAATACTTCCGCAGGTGAAAGAGCATTTTTAATTAATTCTGTAACATCTTCACTCCATTCAAAGATATCAATTTTCTCACCGCCAAGTTCATTGATGATAACCTGAACACGTTGTCCACGCGGCCCGATACAAGCACCAATTGGATCAATGTTTTCATTGTGAGAATAAACAGCCATCTTTGTGCGTTCTCCTGCCTCACGCGCGATTGCCTTAATTTCAATCACACCCTGGAAAATTTCTGGTACTTCTTTTTCAAACAGACGTTTTACTAAAGTTGCATCACCGCGAGATACTAACACCTGTGCACCTTTGGTTTCTTTATTTACTTCAATGATCACCACGCGAATACGATCACCTTCATGATAACGTTCGTTAGGAATCTGCTGATTTTTAGGCATTAATGCCAATGTCTTTCCAATATTTACGATACAGAATTTTTCCTCGACAGACTCAATCGTTCCAACAACCATCTCATCAACTTTATCACAATATTCTTCATACACAATCAGTTTCTCAGCTTCACGGATTTTCTGTTTCATAACGTTTTTAGCTAAGATAACCGCTGCTCGGCCTAACTGTGTAATGTCTACTTCTTCCTCGACAACACCATCCAGTTCCAGCTCTTGATTGATTTTCTTTGCATCTTCTAATGAAATTTCCAATTCATCATCTTCTACCGTTTCAACAATCGTACGCTGTTGATATACCTTGATGTTTCCCGTTTTTTCATTAACATCTACACGTACTAATGCATCAGGAATTTCAATGTGTTTACGGAATGCCTTAGCCAACGCTTCTTGTAGCGCTTCTACGACAACTTCCTGAGGTAATTTACGATCACTTTCGATTGCCTGCATCGCAGCCATAAAATCTTTTAACTTCATGTTCTTCTTTTTCCTTTCTCTTAAATTTTCACACTTAAGCGAATTAATGCGATATTATCGCCATCAATTGTTATCTTTTTCTTTACTGCTTTATCCATATATTCCATCGTGATATCACCATTTTCATAAGCACGCAAATATCCTTTTACGGCATCCATGCCTGCTTTGGGATTTTTCAATTTCACATAAACATATTCATCCAGAGCATCTCGAATCTGTGTTTCATCCTTTAATTCACGTTCAGCCCCCGGAGAACATACTTCTAGAAAATATTCACTGGCAATCATATCTACTTCATCCAGCTTTTCTGATATTTTTTCTGACATAGCTGCACATGTATCAATATCCATACTGCCATCTTTGCGCATGATTGCAACCTGTAAAATGCGATTTTTACCTTCTTGCTGCCATGAGACATCGTACAATTCAATATCTTCTTGTGCGAGAAGAGGTTTGATCAATTCTTTGATTTTTGACAATCCGTCCATAACATTCTCCTTTACAACATAATGAAGGAGTGGGCATGACCCACTCCGTTTGAAGTTCTATAGTTAATATACCACGTTCTATGAAATTATTCAACGCTTTTCCCCTTTTTATTTTTAAATTCTGAAAAAGCATATTTTCAAGAGGGGGATATTGTTACTGCTATATTTGTGATACACCATTATATGTTTCAGAAAAGAAAAAACCGGTTGCCCGGTCTGTTTTCTTATTTTTCTACGATTGTTTTACCGTTGTACTCACCGCATGAACACATTTTGTGAGGCATTTTGTATTCACCGCATGCTGGACATTTCACCAAAGTTGGCGCAGCCAATTTGTAGTGAGTTCTACGTTTTGCTTTTCTAGTTTTTGAATTACGTCTCTGCTGAACAGCCATGTTAGCACCTCCTACTTAATCTTCCAATTTGAATTCTTTCAACTTTGCTAAACGAGGATCTATATCATCCTTTTTAGATTTCGTATAGTCTTCCTCTTTGACAACTTCCCAACCGTCACCTTTAGGATACTCTTTGATTCCTTCTTTTACGACCTTCAAAGGAACTTCCATAAGTATCAATTGAAAGATCACCGGCAATAGTTCTACGACATCACCTTTTACTTCGTGTACATCTTCATCCTCTGTCTTGTCAAAAGAGAACACTTCCAAAGATTTTGTGTGGAAATCATATTCTACATCCTCAAGGGTTATAGAACACGGCACGATCATCACGCCTTCAATATCCAGATCCGCAAATACGCGTTCACTGGCTGTATCGTAATGAATATTTCCTGATACCGTAACATCCTGCAATCCTCTGATTTGGTGCATCTTGGCGAACGCCGCAGGATCGAAAGCAATCGTATCCGTAAAATCGATTGTTTGTTTATCCGCCTGTAACAGCTCAGCTCTAGACCATTTCAAAAGAATCACCTCGTTGTCTGACCTATCCTATTATAAGGAAACTGGACAATAAAGTCAATATATTTCTCACTTTCCCATGATTAGGCTAATATATTAAACCACAAAAACGAAATGAAAGAAAGACTTTTTCTTTAATTTTTATTTTTTGTACCTAATTTTTACTAATTCTATCTGCTTTTTATAAAGTTTTGCATTTTCTTATATCCTTCACAGCAGTATCCCCTGAAAGTGAAAAACATGTTATATATGCTATTCTCACTTCATCTTTGTTTTCATTAAAAAGTGCTTATCAAATGAACAGCTTATGTGTTTGTAGTATGTTTATTCAACCATTTCAAAAGATCCCGATACACTTCTCCTTTATCTCTTTCGTTCAAGATTTCATGACGCATTCCTTCATACAATTTCCAAGATACATTCGCATATCCAACCTTACGCATCAACATTACAGCTGTATGGAATGCCTTTTCAGAAATGATACAAGGATCTTGTTTTCCGGCAATGAAATAGATAGGCATTGATGCATGGTGGCATTGCCAACCTTTTTTATCATATACAGTCATCATTAAAGCGAAAAGATTTTCAAAACCGTTTAAAGTAAACGTAAAGCCACATAAAGGATCTTCATCATATTCCTTTACCACATCTTCATCACTGCAAATCCAGCTGTTCTCACTTTTAGCATCTTGAATTCCATCATTATGATGCCCAAATGCCAAACGTTGTAAGAAAGAACTACGATAGTGATCTTGTTTCACTTTCTCCATGATCTGACAAAGTATCTTACCAAAAGCTGCTGCTTTATTTTCACTTGGCGAACCACAAACAATCAATCCATCAATATCCCTATCATAACGTTTACAGTATGCACGTACGGCTAAAGAGCCCATACTGTGACCGAATAAAAACAATGGCACATGTGGAAAATGCTCTTTTATACGCATACTGATTTCATGAATATCTTCTATTAAATAGGTGGCATCAACACCATAGAAATATCCCAGATCTGCTTGTGACTTTACACTTTCCCCATGACCGCGATGATCATGAATGACACATAAATAGCCCGATTGTGCCAAATAATGCATGAGATTTTCATAACGTTCCTTATGTTCTGCCATACCATGTACCAGCTGAATCACACCAACAACTTCTCTATCCGGCACCATGCACATACCATGAATACAAAGACCATCACATTGACTGATAAAACTGAATTTTGTTAGTTTCATAAATGCCTCCGTTTTCTTGCCTTATCTGTTTTCATTGTACCATAGAATCGCTTAAAAATATGCTGACAAAGTATTCACATTGTCTAAGAGAGTACTATCTCCTAGAATTGACAATGTCAATACGTAAAAAATATGATAGAATAAATACCATATAGAAAAGAAAGGAGTTTGCTTATGCAGGTATGCGGTATTGTCACAGAATACAATCCCTTTCATAACGGGCATCAATATCACATTACACAGGCGCGTAGCATTCGTAATTGCGATTGTCTGATTGCCATCATGTCTGGTAATTTCGTGCAACGTGGAGAACCCGCCATCATTGATAAGTGGGAACGTGCTGCTTGTGCTGTTGCTCATGGTGTCGATATTGTCATTGAACTCCCCTATCCTTATGCAACACAAAGTGCCGATATCTTTGCTCAAGGAGCCATCCGATTGCTTACGCTGGCTAATGTCAACCATATGGTGTTTGGCAGTGAATGTAATGACATTGAGAAATTAAAACATTTAAGTGAACAAGCTGCTGCTTTACCAGTACAGAAAAAGCAAGCCATGGTAAAAAGCTTTGCTGATTCGTGTACCCAAATCGCTAGTAATGATCTTTTAGGCATCAGTTATTTAAAAGCATTGCAAGGCAGTGCTATACAGCCTTATACGATACAAAGAACAAATTCATATCATGAATTAACCTATACGAAGACAATCGCCAGTGCCAGTGCCATCCGTCATGGTATCATGCTTCATCAGGATGTTCATCATGCCACAGTAATGGCAAATAAATTAGATACAACATATGCTTTCACACATTATTACCCTTATTTACAGACATTACTTATGACCATGGATCGAGAAGATATTAAAGCAATGTTGATGGTAGAGGAAGGAATGGAGCAGCTATTACAGAAAAATGCCGCTCTCTATAGCGATATGGATAGCTTTGTAAATGCTTGCATCAGTAAGCGTTATACCCGCAGTCGCATTCAACGGACCTTACTTCATATATTAACCCAGACCAAGAAAACGGAAATACAGAAACTCCGTCCTTTACAGCACCTACGCATTCTTGCAATGAATGATGTTGGCCGAGCCTATTTGTCACAATTACGCAAACAAGATGATCTGATCATAGCTTCTCGATTTAACCAGATTCCACAAGACTGGAGAAAGATTGAGTTACGTGCGACACAGGCATATACATATCCATTAACACCAAAAAACAGAAAGGAAGCGATTGCCAAAGAATGGCAGTCTTTGGTTTATATCAAATGATATTACTCATCTGTATCATCCTCTTTGTGTTGCTTGCAAATCTTTATCTATATCATCACTTTCCAAAACCCAAACATCCCTTACAAGACATTTCTTATGATGTCGCAATTGTATTGGGTTATCCTTGTAATGCAGATGGCAGTTTATCAACAGTCCAAAAAAAGCGTATGGAGACTGCTATAAATTTATATGACAAACACTGCGTTCACCACTTATTAATCAGTGGTTCCTGCGTGCAGAATACTTATGTCGAGGCAGAAAAGATGGCCGCTTATGCTTTGACACAAAAGATTCCAAAACAAGCCCTTGTCTTAGAAACCAAGGCGCGTAA
The DNA here is from genome assembly GCF_020563125.1 of Longicatena sp. 210702-DFI.1.196. Taxonomy (NCBI): domain Bacteria; kingdom Bacillati; phylum Bacillota; class Erysipelotrichia; order Erysipelotrichales; family Erysipelotrichaceae; genus Longicatena; species Longicatena sp. 210702-DFI.1.196. Next base: position 79,352 of record NZ_JAJCPX010000004.1, read on the forward strand.
CACGTATGAAAACTTAAAATACGCGAAATGCATTTGTGATGAAAAACAATGGGAAAACATTATTGTTATCACTAGTCCTTCCCATATGCGAAGAGCTGCCTTTTTTGTACATAAGTTTTTTCATAACTATGTTATGGACACCTATCGTGAGCATAGTAGCATTAGAGTTAGAATGGATGAATACTTTCGCATGTGGAATACATTATATTATGAAAGAAAGCTTAGAAAGAACTAACACATCCTTTTTAAGCTTTTTCTTCGTCTTTTGTGATATACATGGCTTTTATTTATAGCCTTTATATTCTGCCTTATCGCATACCCCACACCAATAAAAAAGAGCAGATAGTCCCTTTAAAAAGAGGAACCATTTACTCTTCTATATCATAGTTGCTTAGCTATTTTTCTTGTTCCCATGCATATACATAATGATACAAAGCTGTTGTAAATTCAGGGACAAACTGTCCAATTGTGACAAGGCGAAATCCATTGCGTTCATACATCTCTCTTAGTTTCACCTTCTTCTCACGCACATCTAAACGCACTTCCGGATAGCCTTCTTTACGTCCCTTATCCTTGAAATAGGTAATCATAGCATCGCTATAGCCTTTTTTGGCATGAGCAGGATCAACACAGATCTTATGCAGATATAAATACTTTCCTTTGTCTACATCCGGCCAGTATAATTCATCGACATCAACAATGAATAATCCGCAAACGACTTCTCCATTACATTTACCAACATAATAATCATCAATCGTATATAATTGCGAAAAGGCTTCCCATGTGACATCTGCTAAGCGCCATTGTGGAATACCATGAGCATTATTATACAAGACCCGACGACGATACATTTCTAAGATTGCGGGAATATCCTCTGTTGTTGCTTTCGTTATTAAAAATGTTTCTTGTTTCATAAAACCTCCATTGGAAAAGGTGAGTGTCACCTCACCTTATTGAATAACTCTTTCGACACTTTTTACGCTATTGACCTTTCTTAGATTCGCCATCAATGTCTGTAAATGAATAGCATTTTCCACAACAACCGTCATTTTTGTCGTTGCTGAAACCTTATCCTCATCAACTGAAGAATCAACATGCTGCAAACCCGCCTTGCATTGTGATACTACCGTCACAATATCGGATAGCAAGAAATTACGATCACTTGACTTCACGATCAGCTTGACTTCATATGTTTTCTGTTCAATGTTTTCATCCCATTCCACATCAATCAAGCGTTGTTTCTCATGCACGATATTGGGACAATCTGTACGATGTACCTTTACTCCTTGTCCTTTTGTTATATATCCTACGATATCATCACCGGGAACAGGAGAACAGCAGGCAGCCAGTGATATTTTCATGGAATCAATACCCGCTACCCGGATACCGGTTGAAGAAACTTTTCGCTTTCGTTCCTGACGATTAAACATTTTCGCTAATTCTTCATTATCTAATGGTACGCTTGTCTTATGTTTCACCAAACGGTCAATGACAGCAGGCAGGGATACTTGTTTAACACCAATCGCATACATCAAATCGTTATAAGAATTAAAACTTAGAGAACCGGCAATGTTTTCAATCTTCTTTTGTTCTGTATATGTCGCAACATCTAAGTTGCGTTTTTTCAATTCTTCCATCAGCATCTCTTCGCCTTTTTTTATATCAAGCGAACGGCGTTCGTTTTCCTGTTTCTGGAAGAATGAGCGTATTTTATTACGTGCATGAGCACTTTTTACAATTTTGATCCAGTCTTCACTAGGACCAGGAGATTGTTTACTTGTACGGATGCTGACAACATCTCCTGTTTTTAATTTTGTATTCAATGGCATTAACACACCATTTATCGTAGCTCCAACCGTATGATGACCAACCTCGGTATGAACACGATAGGCAAAATCAATTGGTGTAGAACCATTTGGCAAAGCAATCACTTTACCTTTTGGAGTCATCACATAAACATTAGCCTCAAAGATATCCTTCTGCAATAGATTCATGTATTCCATAGCATCATCATTGACATCATCACTCATGACGCTGAAATCTTTAAACCAATGCAATTGCTCTTCAATTTCTTTTTGGTGCACCTCACGGCCGCCATTTAAATTTTCTTTATAACGCCAATGAGCCGCAATCCCCTGTTCTGCAACCTCATCCATAGATTCTGTACGAATTTGCACCTCAAATATATTACCATCCTCAGCCACGATAGTCGTATGCAAGGATTGGTACATGTTAACCTTCGGCATAGCGATATAGTCTTTAAAGCGTCCTGGAATCGGACGGTATTTCGCATGAATATATCCTAAGATTTCATAACAAGCCGTATCGGTATCTGTAATGATACGAATCGCCAATAAATCAAGAATTTCTTCAAAACGCTTATTTTTCGTTATCATCTTTTTATAAATACTATATAAATGCTTACTGCGTCCGAATATGCGATATTTTATCTGATGCTCATCCAGTAAAGAACTGATTTCTCTAATCATGCTTTGTACCTGTGCATCTCGTTCCGTTTTACGTTTTTCCACCAATTTGGCTATTTCATAATATTTTTCTTTATTTAAATACTGAAAGCACAGATCTTCGAGTTCATTTTTAATATCACTAATACCTAAACGATGGGCAATCGGCGCATAGACCTCCAATGTCTCACTCGCGATTTTTTGCTGTTTCTGCGGCGTCATATATTGTAAAGTACGCATATTATGTAGTCGATCAGAAAGCTTAATCAAAATAACACGCACATCTTTGGCCATCGCGATAAAAATCTTACGATGATTGCTGGCAAGATATTCTTTCTCATCTTTAAACTTCAATGCACCGATCTTTGTGACCGATTCCACCAAAGAAGCAACTTCTTCACCAAACATCTCGCTAATTTGTTCTAAGCAGACATCACAATCTTCCACCACATCATGCAAAAGGCCTGCGGCTATCGTCTTAGGACCAGTCCGCAACATTGCTAATATATAACCTACCTGAATGGCATGTATGATATACGGTTCCCCGCTTTTACGATACTGCCCTGCATGATTCTTCTCTGCACACAAATAGGCGCGTGTAATTAAATCAATATTTTCTTCTTTTTTGATGTATTGACGAACTTCTTGCATCATCTCATCAAATGTAACGACATTCTTCCTTACCATACTAATCACCCGCATTCAAGAAAAGGGGAACTTCCCCTTTTTTATTTATAAGACATTAAGGAGAACACTTCATAATCTTTTAGATGTTCTCTGCCCTGTAAGCCTTCTAATTCAATTAGAAAACCACAGCCCACAACTTCACCGCCCAATTCCTGAACGATCTGAATTGTTGCATCTACCGTACCTCCGGTCGCCAATAAATCATCGATGATCAAGACTTTTTGACCTTTTTTGATACTATCTTTATGTACATGCAATTCATTATTGCCATATTCTAAATCATAAGAAACACTTACCGTTTCTCTAGGCAATTTCCCTGGCTTGCGAACAGGAATAAAACCAATACCCAGCTCATAAGCAACCGGACAGCCAAAGATAAATCCTCGTGATTCTGGTCCAACAATAACCTCAGCCCCTACTTTTCTTGCAAAAGCAATCATTTCATCACAAGCCTGATGAAATGCTTCACCATCTGCCATTAAAGGTGTGATATCACGAAACAGGATGCCTTCCTGAGGAAAATCAGGAATATCGGCAATATAGTCTTTATAATTCATGTGTAAGCCTCCTAACACGTTTCTTTTATTATAGCAAACTCTCTTATAAATTGCATCAGCTAATATGCCTTGGAGACGTAAATATTTACTTTTTTTCGTCCCATGAAAGAATTTATACGTAAATTTCCTATAAAATTCAGGGTCGCTTCTGGGTTATAGAATTCCCAATCGCGACTTTGAAACTGCATTGCTTCTAAATCATCAGATAAGATCCATTTAGTATGTGCTCCCTTGCTTAAGCTACGGCAATCCTGCACCTTCTGCTTTTCCAATAAGAACAACGGTTCTTCAAAACCTTCTCCAAATGGTGCTAATAATTGCAGACTCTCAACTTCTGCAATGGTAATTTCGCTTCGTTCCACAGCAATGACATCATAGCTACTATCATTATCAAATACAACCTGTTCCATACGGCTGTTAACATAGTCTTGAATCACTTGTTTTTTATCATAAGAAAAGCCTATGCCTGCTGCTGCTTTATGTCCCCCATAGCTAACTAAAGAAGGTTTACATTCATCAAAAAAAGTTGTCAGATCCAACAAACCTTGTGAACGAATACTTCCTTTAAAGTGATCCTGATTGCGGGCTGCCACCATAACTGGCATTTGCAATTCTTCAGCCAATTTTCCGGCCACAAGTCCAGCCATCCCTTCATGAAAAGAATCATCAAACAGTAATTGAAATCGATATTCCTCATGCACTAAGGTTTTGGCTTTTAAAAGCATATCATCACTCATGACTTTTCTTTTTTCATTCAAGTCATTTATTTGTTTTGCCACATGTTGAATTTCTTCCATAGATGTTGACAATAAATATTTTACCGTATTATTTACATTGACCATATCCGCCAATCGACCTGTCACATTTAATTTTGGCACGATTTGATAAGCTATCAGCATCTCATCCCACTTAGGATAACGCTCTTTAGCCAGAAAACGGATTGGTGGACAAATACCCTGTTTTAAATAAGAAATACCTAATTTCACAATCGCTCTTGTTTCCTTATGCAAAGGCATGACATCCGCAATTGCCGCCACACATGCCAAAACGACATGTTCTTTTTTTTCACCAATCAATGCCCTGGAAAGCATCAAAGCCACACCTGCACCACTTAATGTCGTAAATGATTCTCCCATCAATGTTGGGTGCACCAATTGCAAACATGTGACTTCTTCATCCATACTGTGATGATCTGTAACGATCACATCAATTCCCATCGTGTGTGCAAATGATAATGCCGTTTTCGCTTTCACACCGTTATCTACGGTTATTAAAAGTGTATAGCCCTTTTGCTTAGCCAACCCCACGGTATTCTCATGCAAGCCATATCCTTCACTAAATCGATTTGGAATATAAAACCCACAATCAATCCCATAAGAGCGTAAAGCATCTACCATAATAGCGGTAGCGCAAATACCATCTGCATCATAGTCTCCACAAACCAATACTTTTTCTTTCTTTTGCTTTGCTTGATACAGACGATCAGCCACCTCTTTTACGCCATTTGCACAAAACGGATCAGAAAGTTTAGGCTCCTGTAATAATGCTGCTATTTCATCATTGGCTAAATCTTTCGCTGCTAAGACCTTTGCGCATAAGGAAGGCAAACCAAAAGTACACTGTATATCTTCCATTCGTTGTGTCGATAGCTTATTTATCTTCATTAATATCACCGTGATATATCATAGCATATTTCTTACCAATCCGCATGGAAAAGGCACGAAAAGAATTCCCCTATGTCATCCTTTCTATTATGTTAAATCATTCGATAAAGCAATCTTCTTCAATGAGATTTCATTGAAACAGTAAAGGATACTACTCTTCAAATAGCGTTTCTGTTAACAAAAGAAAAAAGCCACCAGAGCTTTCTGATGATTCAGAAATCTGATGACTTTTTTAATGACGCGTTTACTTAACGCTGGTTGTTGTTGGAATTGCTGTTGTTGAAACGATTGTTCTGCTGATTCTGGTTACGATTTCTCTGCTGATTGTTGTTGTTAAAATCATTTTTGAAATCAGAAGAAGAATGTTCACGATCGTATTCATTACGATGATTACGTTTTTCAGCTTCAACATCTGCACCTAATTCAATACCCATTTCGTACTGGTACAAATCTTGATCCTGTTTCTCATTCTGAAACTGTTTTCTTCTTTCCATTTTTATCACCTCACACAAATAGTATGGGTGAGGATAAACATCTTATACTAAAAAATATTTTCGTTTTCTTCTATCATGTTACGGCCTGGATATATATCCACACTTTCCATGCGAGCAATACAATCTTCTATAAGAGACGTAAAATCAAATCGTCCTTCTAAACGTTCTGCACGATGCTTCGTTGGCTTTGTAACCGGATTTTTGGGTGTAAATATCGTACAGCAATCTTCAAATGGCTGTATCGATATATCATATGTTCCGATTTTTTGTGAAATATCAATAATTTCTAATTTATCCAAACAAGCAACTGGACGAATCACCGGCATATCTGTAACACAATTGATCGTTTGCATGCTTTCCAACGTCTGACTGGCCACCTGTCCAATGCTCTCCCCATTCACGATTGCGAGGCAATTTTGCTTTTGGGCCACACGTTCTGCAATACGATACATCATCCTGCGCATGATCGTGATTGCATAAGATTCATCACAATTTTTATAAATGGCCAACTGTAAATCCGTAAAAGGAATAATATGCAAGCGGATATGTCCCTGATATGGAGCTATTGCTCTTGCTAATTCAAGCACTTTATCCTGTGCAGCCTGTGAAGTATACGGTGGAGATGCATAGTGAATACATTCAATTGCGACCCCACGTTTCATCGTCATGTAGCAAGCCACTGGTGAATCTATACCACCACTTAACATTACCAAGGCTTTTCCGCCTACTCCTACCGGATAACCACCATTACCTTTGATTTTTCCTGTCATGATATAGGTTGCCTCTTGATGCAATTCAATCTGTATGCGTAACTGTGGTTCTCTTACATTTACCTTTATATCTGTATTGCGTAAAATTTCTCCAGCTACTTCTCGATTTATTTCATCCGATACCATAGGAAATTGTTTAAAACTTCTCCTAGCCTCAATCTTAAAGGTTTGCGCATCACTTTGTTTTGCCAACACTAGGCATGTTTGTTTGATGACTTCAATATCACTTGCCACCTTCACCGCAAAGGAAAAGGATGAAATGCCAAACACCTGTTGCAAATGTTTTGCTACTGCTTCATGATCTTCACCATTTAGCATGATATACATACGATCATGCGTACGTTCGTATGTCAATTCATTAAAATCTCGTAATGCATTTTTTACATTCGTCAGTAATCGCTTAATGAAATCTTTGCGATTTTTTCCTTTGGTGGATAACTCACCAAAGCGGACCAAAATATGGTCATACGTCAATTTATTTTGTTCGATAGTCATGATGGATCTCCTTTAGTGCTTTTATAAACTTTTCCACTTCATCTTTTGTTGTCATATGTGATAAGGAAACACGAATCGCATGCGTCGCACGTACTTCCCCTAACCCCATTGCCAGTAGCACATGGGAAATCGCCTTACTTTTACTTGAACAAGTACTTTGGGCAGAAACACAAAAACCCTTTGCATTTAATGCGTTTAACATTACCTCACTGCCAATCTTCAAATCAGAAAAATTCAATATGAAACAAGAGGCATCCGCCGGGCTATTGATGACCATATCTTCTATATTTTCAATTTCCCTTCGTAAATATATGTTTAATTCTTGTACATACTGATAAGCTTTTTCCTGTTCCTCTAATGCCAAACGCAGTGTTTTGGCAAATACGATATTTGTTGGCGCATTACTTGTTCCAGCGCGCAATCCTTGCTCTTGCTGACCGCCACTAAGTAACGGCAATAATTCAATATTGCGTTTCTTATATAGAATGGCACTTCCTTTCAAACCATAAATTTTATGAGCTGAGAAGGTTGCCATATCTACATCGTGTAAAGAAATGGGTATCTTTCCTAATCCTTGTACACCATCCATATGAAAAACGGCACGCGAATAGGCATGTACATATGCTGCACATTCTTTAATAGGATTGATAGCCCCCGTTTCATTGTTCACAAGCATCATCGATACAAGTATGGTGTCCTTGCGCAATGCCTTTTTTAGATCTTCCAAATGTATCGTTCCATCGGCATAAACAGGAAGATACGTCACTTCAAAGCCAAACGTTTCTTTTAACTGTTCTAATGCATTATGGATACTGGAATGTTCTACACAGGTTGAGATGATATGCTTCCCTCTGTGGGCATTTTTCCAAGCAAACCCTTTCATTGCATAGTTGTTAGATTCACTCGCACAGGAAGTAAAAAGAATTTCATCCTTTTGCACATGGAAAAGCTGTGCAATTGCTGCACGGCTTTGTTCCATTAATTTTGCTGTAGCCCTTCCTACATCATGTAATGAATCACTATTTCCATAATAGTTTTCTAATAACATTTGATATGTTTCACGTACTTCTTTGCGAATTGGCGTTGTGGATGCATAATCTAAATAGATCATCTTATGCCTCCTCTTTCAATAGATGCGGATCTTTTTTAGCAATTAATTTTTCATAAGCACCCGGATGCATCTTTTCAATACATTGAATACTAATTTTTAAAGCTTTGGTGTATTGTCCATTACGGAAACACAGATCGGCACGTGTCAGTTCTGAATCAATATCGGGATATGTCGATCGATAACGATTACCAAAGACAATGGCATTTTCTACCATCACTGCCATGCCAACTAAATTATTCACACTATTATATAAAGTATAAATATAATCAATGGCTTTACGCAACTCTGCATTCAAATGTTTTACATCTAACGGCGAATTATCCAAAATCACATGAATGTCCTTGATCATCACTTCCCCGCGATGCAAATCATCCTCATATTTTTTCGATACACTTGGTAAGCGATGTTTGCTCATTTTCACCCGGATCTCATTCAAAATCAACTGTAGTTTTACCATTTGTTTCTTCGCTCGTTCTTCATCACTGCAAGCTGTATCTAATTTTTGTTTCATTTCGCTTACTTCATTATGAAAAACAGCACTGCTTTGTTCCAATTCTTTATAAGCGATCAGAATAGAGGTATATGGCTCTTTCTGTTCCTGGATAACTAGCTGTAGTTTTCTTTGCATATCGTTTAATACAGCTAGCTTTGCATTGACCTCTTTTAAACGATCGGTCCAGTTCTCAAAGCCAAATCGTTCATATACACGATTATAGAGTTCCTCAATTCCCTCAACATCTGCATTCATGGTTTTTACACTATCAAAAAGAATGTCCAGGTTTTCATCTACCTCATCAAATGCTTTTTCTTCTTTGGTAATCTGCTCTTGCAATTGAATAATACGTTTTTCACAATCATTTAGATCTTCATTAACTCCATCTGGTTTCCCATTACGTAGACGATTTAAACTTTCTTTCAGCATATCGCTGACGAAGTCAAGATTTTTATGAACTTCTAAATGTTCCAGATAAACCCCTTTATTCTTTGCTTGTGCATATGCATAACCGACTTCATCGATTGCTCTAGGTAACACACCTTTTGCACGTTCATACATACCTGGAAGTATGTCTACCAAATCATTTAGATGAGCAATGTGCTCGCGAATTTCTTTTTGTTCATCAGCAGCTTTGTTGAATTCTGAAGCAAACATCCATTCTTCAAACGATGAAAACATCTTTTCTATGTTAGCAATTTCCATCTCCAGATATTCATACGACTGTGCATAAGATGCTCGGTTTTCTGAAATCTTTCGTTTGATCAAACGGAATTCATCTTTTAATCTATTAATATGTACACGCTGCTCGTTTTCCTGTTCTAATACCTCATCCAATGCTTTATTCACATTCGCTACACGTGATTCCAAAAGCGTCAATTCTTTATCTAAAGCCTCCATGCGATTTAAGGCTGTCTTTACCTTATGCACATAGATCAAATCATCTATTTCGGCCAGCTGCACACTGCTTTCTTTCAGTTTATCCTGAATTTCATCAAAGTCATTACGGCAACTATCTACCCCTTCCGCCATCAATTCATTGACTCTTGATAATGCAACTGCTTTATTTAATTTAAATGCCAAAGGTATGCCTTTTAAGTTGTTGTAACGAATCTCACAATCATCCAATTGCTTCTTAGCTTTCTTTTGGCGAATGACCATCATGATAATCGTCAAAATGATGATAGCGATGATAGCAGCAACGATCCAAATCAATATATCTAGTGATACGACATTTTTTATATTATTTATAAAATTCTCCATAAGGCACCTCTTTCATCCACATTCATTGCTTATATTGTATCATAATTCTGTAAAAATGAGAAAACAAAATTCATCGAGATCTAGAATTCTTATGGTAAATAATGCAAGGAACCATTTGACAACATTTCCACTTTCTGATACACTATAATGGCGTAAAATTGATAGCAGCATGCAAAGTCTTACACAAGCGCGTCTTTGACGTAATACATATACGGGATATCACGTAACTCGGCTGCCTAAGAGCGAAGATATCGTAAGCGAAGACACCAGGTAATGATGATTTGTACTGTTATTGTTTTATAGCCATAAAACAATAAGGAGGACATGAAATGTCAAGAGTAAAAGGACCAGTTTGGAAAACATCCCGTCGTTTGGGTTTCTCAATTCTGGAAACTGGAGAAGAACTTCAGAAACGTGCATACGCACCAGGTCAGCACGGACCTACGAAACGTGTAAAATTAACGAACTATGGTTTACAGTTGCGTGAAAAACAGAAAATCCGCTACATGTATGGATTAAATGAACGTCAGTTCCATAATCTGTTTGTTAAAGCTAGTAAAATGAAAGGTGTAACAGGTGAAAACTTCTTAAACCTGTTAGAATCTAGATTAGATAACTTAGTATATCGTTTAGGATTTGCCCGTACACGTCGCGCTGCTCGTCAGCTGGTTAACCACGGACACATTTTAGTAAACGGTAAGAAAGTTGATATTCCTAGCTTTATCGTAAAACCAGGAACAACGATCGAAGTTAAAGAAAAATCTAAGAACTTAGCAGCCATCAACGAAGCATTGGAAGCTTGCTTAAATACAGTAGCATTCGTAGACGTTGATAAAGATGCTAAAAAAGGTACTTACCTGCGCTTACCTGAACGTAGCGAACTGAACCAGGAAGTAAACGAACTGCTGGTAGTAGAATTCTACAACAGATAATGTTCATAAAAACCGGAGCAATCCGGTTTTTTTATTTATTAATAGTCTTATGTTATATATGAAGCCTATCAAAAAAAACATCTGCTATTATCTTATTAGATATTGCAGATGTTTTAACTTTCTTCTCTTTTTAAATGCCTAAGAAATAATGTCCATAAGCATCCGCTGCCAGAATAGCATCACAAACGGTTGCTGGTGTAACCTCAAATGGCATATTGTGTAATGTGTCATTTTCAGCACAAGCAGCTTCTGCCACGGCCATAATTTTTTCTTTCGTGACTTCGTGAACACCTAACTGCTGTAAAGTGACTGGCAAGCCTAATGCGATGCAGAATTCAATGATTTCCTGCAATTCCTGCGCATCAACATTTTCCAACACAAGTTGTGTGATGGTACCAAATGCCACTTTTTCCCCATGATACATTGCATGACATTCTTCTAATACTGTTAAGCCATTATGAATCGCATGGGCACCAGCCAAACCAGCACTTTCAAAGCCGATTCCAGATAATAATGTATTTGCTTCGATAATTTTTTCAACTGCTGGTGTACACGCTTTTGCCTCTAGTGCTATTTTTGCCTTAACACCCTCTTCCATCAGTGTATCAAAGCACAATCTTGCTAAGGCCATCGCTGCCTGTGTTGTCTTACCTCCTGCACAACTCATTGCATCACTTTGCTCACAAGCACGTGCCTCAAAATAAGTTGCTAAGGCATCTCCGATTCCTGCCATCGTTAAACGTACAGGAGATTGTACAATAATATCTGTATCCATTAAAACCATGTTTGGATTTGCTGGTAAAAACAGATATTCTTCAAAAACACCATCATCCGTATAAATAACAGATAAGGCGCTGCAAGGTGCATCTGTAGAAGCAATGGTAGGACAAATAAGCACAGGCGTTTTCTCATAATATGCCACAGCTTTTGCCGTATCAAATATTTTTCCTCCACCTACTCCAATGATGCAATCACATTTTGTTTCTTTCATGATATTGCATAAACGAGTGATTTCATTTTTGCTGCACTCCCCATGAAAAAAGTCAAAATGATATTCACAAGTACTCTTTGCAAAGCTATCTTCGATCATTTTACCAATACGTTTATAGCCGCCATCACTAATAAGAATCAAAGCCTTTTTCCCATACCCTTGCGTATAGCTTCCCAGTTTTTTCAGTTCCTTAGGTCCTTGCACATATTTACTAGGACTGATTAAGATTTTTGCCACGATAGAATCCTCCTTATTGTCTATACCTATCAATATTTTATATAGAGTAATAGAAATTGTCAATAATTGTCAGAATGTTATGATATTAATGTTGTCAATTAAAAAGAAAAGTGCAGCCATCAATGCTACACTTTTCCTAACATCAATTCATGTATTGGTAGTTAACACACCAAATCTTTTTTTAATGCCTCTTGCAGATTGCGGGCATGACGTACAGCTTCGTGATAATCAAGATTATTGCGGATTAATGGTGTTTCATTCATTAACAACAATTCTCTTGTCTCATCTTCAAAACATACTTGTACTGCCACATTGACTTTTTCATTGCCATTTCCTAAACTGCTACTAGCCGCATTTGCAATCGCGTTAGCAACTTCAACACCGCCAGACTTTAAGACAGGTGATATAATAACTTCAACTTTAGCCTTAGCCGGCAAGGAATGATGATTTTCTGACTTTGTAAAGAGTATTTCGTGCGAATCTGTTATTTTATAAAACAAATCTTTTTTCATTTTCCATACCTCCTTTTTACATAAGTCATCTCTTACTTCTATTATGCTCCATCTCTTGTAAAAGTCAATGACATGCAAATAGTTTTCTTATATGTTATTAAGCAAATGGATTTTTCCCTTTTTTGATATAGCAAACCAATGTGCGCTCATAGTTTGATACGCATTCTTATGAATTTAAAAAAGAGCAATACTATAATAATACTTAAAAAAACGGGACAAAAGCTGTTTAGCTTTGCCCCTCTCTTTGTATCAATGATACATATTCAGCAATAATATCATAAGATCGATGTTGCTGCCCATCATTACCTTCAAACGTATGCGATTGTATTCTTCCCTTCACTGCTACCGTGTCACCCTTTTGAGCAACCTCGGAAGTTGTTTGGGCAATTCCTTTCCATAACGTAACTGCCAAAGTGTCAACTTCATACACCCCTTCACTGTTAGGAAATGCTCTTCGTACATTAATCTCCATCACGGCGAATTTATTTCCCATCGCTGATTCACGAAGCTTTGGAGGTTCGACAATATTTCCCACAAAAGCCACTAGATTCATATAAATAATCTCCTTTCACAACATTTGTTGTCTCTTTATGGCTTACATTATGTCAAAGGATGCTCCTTTGTGCAATTTCACGTATTTGTATGAAATAAAGAAAAAAGATGAAATCAAGCTGATTATTTATACTCTTTCCAACCTATTTCATCTCTATTTTACAAATTTGGTTAAAGTTACTTGCTTTTTTCTGGCAATAACGTAACGATACTGCAATGTCCCTGCTTTAGCTTATTTGCTGCATCTTTAATATCTTTTTCATCAATAGCATCTAGAATATCCATTGAAGAAAAGAAATCTGTCTTGTCAAAGTAGCAACGAGCCGATGTAATGACAATATCATCAAAACTGTTTAAGCTTCGTATCGCTTGTCCAAAATAACGTCGTTTCAATTGCTGTAACACTTTTTTATCAATATCGCCAGATTCCATACGCTTTAATGTATCCTGTACAATTTCTTTAAATTTTTCTTGTTTTAATGTTTCGGCGTAAAACATAATCATTCCATAATCTTTTCCTAAGTCTACTTCACAGCCCACATAGTCATTAAAAATCTTATCATCTAACCATGTTTGAAAATCTGGATACAACGAACTGAAATAGGCATCGAGCAATATACGAATACACCATTCTTCCTTCATGCGTTGGGATACATCCTCTACACCATCTAACTTATAGGCGATGGATACCTTTGGCAACGTAACATCCATTGAAAATGTATAAGTCTCACGTGCTGGCTTTTCACTTTCATCAAATTCTAACCGTTTGATACCTGCCATTTTAGGGAATTTTTTACCACTCTGATTTTCGCGTATGATTTTCATTATATTCTCAGGATCTTCGCTGCAAACACCCACCAACACCATATTGCTAGGATGATAATTAATACGATAACATTCTTCTAACTGTTCTAAAGTAATGGATTGCACACTGTCATCATCACCGCCAATATCATAGCGTAGTGGATGATTTTTATACAAGGATGCATATGTTTCCATCAGCAAACGCGAATCGCTCATTTGTTTATACATATGGAGTTCTTGTATGATGATACCCTTCTCTTTCTCTACACTTTCTTCATCAATGGCAAGTTCTTGCACAAAATCAAGTAATAGTTTCAATGGTTCCTCGATTGCATTACTTGTGGTGAAATAATATGCCGTTTCTGTATAGGAGGTAAAAGCATTGACATTTGCCCCCATTGTTGAAAAAGCATCCATGACATCCCCATCTTTCATTTCGAACATCTTATGTTCAAGAAAATGAGCAATACCGGCAGGGAAATGATATTCTTTACCATTTTCATCAACCTGTTTCATATCCATGGCACCTAAAGGGGTTACCATCATAAACATGGATTTCACATAATCTTTTTTTTGCCAAAGGATAACATGCAGACCATTTTCTAAAGTTTCTTCAAAGCGCGTTTCTTGATAACGCTCATTCACAATTTTCTTCATCGTCATCCTCCTTTGTCACTACGACTCCCATCTTATACTCACAACGCTTCATGACTTCCATAACTTCCTCACGCGTTACCTTCTCTACCATATCCATCAAATCTGATACACTATAATCCCTTTGTAATAAAGCATTTTGATAAGCGAATGCCATCAAAGAATACATGCTATCCTCACTGGCTTTTAAAGAATTAATGACCATACGTTTACTGGTATTTAACAAATCTTCGCTAAAATCCCCCTCACAAACACGGTGGAATTGTGTTTGAATTAATTCCATTGTTTTATCGATATGTTCTTTCTCAATTCCTGTAGTCACTCCCATAGCACCATCATAGCTAATCAAGTTCGAAAAAATGGAATAACACAAGCTGCGTTTTTCACGAACTTCTTGAAAAAGTAAAGATGTTGAATATTGTCCAAACACAGCATTTGCCACACGTAATGCATAATATTTTTCATCGGTAATCGGGGTATGGGTAAACCAGGTCATCATGATGTAGCTTTGTGAAATATGTTTGGTTAATCGTTTAGTCTCACTCTTTCGCTCATTTTCAACACAATACCAGCTTTGCATTTGCGTATTACGCGGTGTGAAACGCAGTGTTTCTTTTACCAACTTTAAAATGCTATCTTCTTCTATGTCACCACAAACAAGAATATCGATTAAATCTTCTTTCATCATCTCTTGATAAATCTGTTGAATATCGGATAGTGTCAATTGTTCAACTTGCTCATAAGTTCCAAGCGCCGAGATTCCTAAAGGCGTTCCCTTGCCTGCCTCTTGTAAACCGCATGTAATAGCATATTGTGATGGATCATCTTGCATTCGTTTGATTTTTGCCAACAAGATTTCTTTGTTTTCATGAAACACCTCTTCTTTGAGCAACGGTGAGAAAATAACCTCATGGAGAAACGCAAAGGTATCTTCTAACAGGGTGTTTTCTTCATTTAGAAAAGATGGATTAATGATTTTTGAACGTAGTTCAATGATCTGACTTGCACCAAAACCGGCTGTTTGAGCTGTTAAAGTCGCACCATAAAGCTCATCCTGCATCTCACTCATCTTTAATTTTGTATCATATTTCTGACAGCGGTCTACCAACATGAGTGCCAGTAATGAGCGCTTTGCTGATTTACCATCTTGTAAGGTATTGCGAAAGCGCACACTGATGCCGATATCTTTAAACTTTGTAGTTGGAATAAATTGTACCTGAATGCCATTTGTTATTTGCATATCTTCTACCTCCGTAGTTATTAGTATGAACAATCAAATTATTTTTATATCATTATTGGCATATTATACCATATACAATACAAAAAAAGAACCGTCGGCAATAGCAGACGACGATTCTATCAGATTATTTTGACATTCTTTTTAACGTTTACCTGAATCATATATCTCACCAGATGCCTTAGGTCCTACGGAACTGCGGGCAAATAGCAATAAGGCGATAATTGTCAACAGATATGGCAAAGCAAAGAATACTTCACTAGGCAGCGATTTTAAGAAGGGAATCTGTCCAGAATAATCACTCAACACCTGTGAGAAACCAAAGAAGATACCGGCCCCTAAACAGCCAAATGGTTTCCACTTACCAAAAATCAAACATGCCATGGATATAAAACCAATTCCATGAATAGAGAATACGGTAAACTGAACATCCAATGACAGTACCATGATAGCACCTGCTAAACCACCTAAGCAACCGGAAATCAAGACACCGATATAGCGCATTTTTTCCACATGGATTCCCATGGAAGCACTGGCTTGCGGATACTCACCACAAGAGCGCAGATGCAGACCAAACTTTGTCTTAAATACAACGAACCAGGTAATGATTGCTAAAGCAATCGCTAAATAAAAGGTTGGAAATACATTTGTGAAGAATAATGGTCCAAGTACTGGTATATCCTTTAAAACGGGCACTGATATTCTTGAAAAGCTTTCAATGAATTGTTCAGAACGCTGTGCATTAAAGATAATCTGACATAGATAGACAGTAAGTCCTGTTGATAGCATATTTAATGCAGTACCAGAAATGGTTTGATCTGCTTTTAAACTTACAGATACAAAAGCATGTATTAAAGAATACAGACAACCTGCCAACAAACCGGCTAAAATACCAATCCAAGGTGCTAAACTACCAAAAGAACTTTCCAACAATAAAGAAACGGTAGCACCAAAGAAGGCTCCAACAAGCATAATGCCTTCCAATGCAATATTTACTATACCGCTTCGTTCAGAAAACAATCCACCTAGTGCACATATAACAATTGGAGTAGCGACACCAAGTGCCAAAGGAAACATCTGAAATAATAAGGTCATACACTCTTCTCTCCCTTCGGCTCTTTTGCGTCCTTTTTATGACGCAATTTCGATAACTTATTTAATATAATGCGAATGCCATACTGCATTGCCACAAATAATACGATAGCAGCTGATATAATCTCTCCGATTTCCTTAGGAATACCTACGGATTGTAAGATTGGCTGTGCCACCTTTAACAAACCGAACAATAAGCCAGCTAATACAACACCAATAGCATTGCAGGCACCCGTTAAGGCAACGGCAATACCATCAAAACCATAATTTTCAAAAGAAGATAATACACGTCCATAGTTAAAAGTTCCAAGGGAAATGATCGCACCGGCTAAGCCAGCCATTGCACCAGCAATCATCATAGAATAGACGATGTTACGCTCTACCTTCATACCGGCATAACGAGCACCTTCTTTATTAAATCCCGTAGCACGCAAGCCATATCCAAAGCTTGTTTTCTCAATGATAAACCAATATGCCAAAACAGCTAGGATGACAAAGAAAATACCTAGATTTAAACGCGAATGATTTGTCAAAGATTCAAAGAAAGAATTACTTAAGCTTGCTGATTCCGGTATCAAAGCTGTTCGTGACGTATCCGAGCCCGGAAGTTGAACATATACATAATTAGCTAAGTACATACCGATATAATTCATCATAATACAAATAACAACTTCATGAAGATTAAACTTACTCTTCAAGATTCCCGGCAAAAAGCCCCATGCAGCCCCCGCAAGTATGCCTGCCAATACAGAAACGAGCATATGAACAACAGGAATCTGTGGGAATAAGACGGCAGTTGCAATAGATGCGCAAGCTCCCACCATTAGCTGCCCTTCTGCACCGATATTAAACAAACCGGTACGATAAGCAAAGGCAACCGATAGTCCCGTTAAAATAATTGGCATACTAGCAACAATAAATTCACCGATATAACGCGGATTGATAGAGCCACCTTTGATTAAATCTAGACCACTGGCACCACGCACTAAACCATAAAACAAATAGAAAGGATCACGTCCTGTTAAGAGAAGGATAACAACTCCTAACAAAACACCAAACAGAATTGCCAGAAGTGATATTTTTAAAGCATCTTTATTTTTCATTCATCTTCACTTCCCTTCTTTGAACCTGACATATAAAGACCCAATTCCTTGTCATCCGTATCTTTTGCCAGCATTTCCCCATTTTTATGTCCGTCAAATAGAACAACAATACGATCGGAAAGATCCAGAACTTCATCTAACTCAAAAGATACTAGAAGAACGGCTTTTCCTGCATCACGCTCAGCGATGATTCTTTTATGTATGTATTCAATTGCCCCAACATCTAAACCACGCGTTGGTTGTACGACTAATAACAAATCAGGACTGCGCTCAATCTCACGGGCAATAATTGCTTTTTGCTGATTACCACCGGACATACTGCGTGTAAGGGAATCCTTGCCTTCACCGCTTCGCACATCAAATTCTTCAATCAGTTTATCCGCATACGCATCCATAACATCTTGTTGCATGATCATATTTTTACAATATGGCTTACGATCATATTCATGAATAATAAAGTTTTCTTTTAAATGGAAATCAAGTATGAGTCCATGCTTATGACGATCTTCTGGTATATGTCCCATTCCTTTATCAAAACGATCACGAATGCTTGTATGGGTAATATTTTCACCCTTTAAAAGAATTTCACCGCTCTCTACAGAGGTCAAACCGCTTAATGCATGCACAAGTTCTTCCTGTCCATTTCCATCAATACCAGCAATACCAACGATTTCCCCTGCCCGTACGCTTAAATTAAAATCCTTAAGTCCTAAGACGCCTTTACTATTTTTTACATTCAGATGTCTTGTTTCCAAAACTACCTCACCAGGAGCATGGGGTCCTTTTTCTACCTTAAAATTCACTTCACGACCGACCATCATTTCGGCCATTTGCTGTGTCGATGTTTCCGCAACATTGACCGTACCGATATATTTTCCACGACGCAATACACTGCACTCATCAGCAACTTGCTTGATTTCATTCAGCTTATGTGTGATAAGCAAAATACTTTTTCCTTCTTTAATCAGCTTTTGCATGATTTCCATCAAATCTTCAATTTCCTGTGGTGTTAATACAGCAGTAGGTTCATCAAAAATCAAAATGTTTGCATTGCGGTAGAGCATTTTTAATATTTCTACACGCTGTTGCATGCCAACCGTAATATCGGAAATTTTGGCATATGGATCAACATTTAAACCATACATCTTAGAAAATTCTTCGATTTTCTTCGCCGCTGATTTAATATCTACCATACCAAATTTGGTAGGTTCCATACCAAGGATGATATTTTCAGTAACTGTAAAGCATTCCACCAGTTTAAAATGCTGGTGCACCATACCAATGCCTAGCTGGGTTGCATCATTTGGATCATTGATCTTGACTTCTTTGCCATTTACCTTGATCGTCCCACTGGTTGGCTGATATAAGCCAAACAAAATGGACATCAGTGTGGATTTTCCCGCACCATTTTCACCAAGCAAAGCATGAATGCTCCCTTGCTTTAGGCGTACAGTCACATTGTCATTTGCACGAATACCAGGAAAATCTTTTGTGATATTCAGCAGTTCAACTGCATAAGTCATAGGTTTCCTCCTTTAGATTCATGAAAACAATATACGAAAATAATGTTTTCGTTATAGCAAATCATGCGTACTCATATCTTACAAAGGATTCACACACTCCATGTAGTAGGCGAGTTACGCAAATGATTGCTTATTACTGATTTATTATATCATATTTTTTATTAGGAAATATACAAAAACAGACAGGAAAAGAATAACTTTTTTATCTTTACGTTACTCTCTTTCATGCAAAAAAAGCCTCTCACAAGAGAGACTTTATCACATATGTAGAAATAATTAACCGTTGCTTCCTGGAGCAATCGTACGTTCTGCAGAAACTTTGATTTCACCAGATTTGATTTTAGCAGATGCATCTTCAACAGCTTTCTTGATGTCATCAGACAGGTTAGGGTTTTCATCAGGTAAACCTACACCATCATTTGAACTGTCATAAGTCTGCAAACCAGCTTTAAACTTGTTGTCCAATACAGATTTAGAAACAGCCTCTGTAACAGCATCTACACGTTTCAAAGCAGAAGTTAAAGTTACAGATTTATTTTCTTTCTTATCATAGATACCTGTGCTGAACTGATCGGAATCAACACCGATAACCCAAACTTTTTCACCTTTTTTAGCGCGGTCTTTGGCTGCAGCGAAGACACCGTTGCCAGTACCACCTGCTGCGTGATAAATAACCTTAGCGCCTGCAGAGTAATGTTTTTCAGCTAAAGATGTACCTTTTTCCGTTTTATCATAACCACCAGCATAATCTACATAAATCTTGATGTTTTTATCTACTGATTTAACACCTTGTTCAAAACCAGCCTGGAAAGCACGAATCAAATCAACATCTTCACCACCGATAAAGCCAACAGCATTTCCGCCTTCAGCCTTTGCCTGCATAGCTGCAGCTACACCAGCTAAATAAGAAGATTCTTCTGCTTTAAAGGTAGCACTCTGTACGTTTTCAGAATCAATCACCGTATCGATGACCAAGAATTTTGTATCTGGATTTGCTTTTGATACATTTGCCATTGCATCATTAAATTTATAACCAGCTGCAACAACTAAATCATAACCATCTTCTGATAACTGATTTAGGTTTGGTTCATAGTCAGCATCACCTTTTGATTGTAGATACTTGATGCAGTCCGTACTGATATTATTGTCTTTTGCGAACTTTTCAATACCTTTCCATGAACCCTCATTGAATGAGTGGTCATCAATACCACCGGTATCCGTAACAAAGCCGATTTTTACCGGACAGTCTTTCTTCTTGCTGTCACCATCGTCTTTGCTGCCGCAACCGGCAAGAGTTGTCGCAGCCATCATCGCGACCAAACTCAGTTTTGCAAATTTGTTCATAAGGTTCTCCTCCATTTATTTGACCTTCCTAATGGTCCTATCAAAAGTTTACAATTAATCTTATCTTTTGTCAAGAAATTAAGCCCTTACAAAGCCCTAGATTATGATAGAAGTCGTATTACCATTTTCCTCACAGATTTGCTTATACTGAGCCACGTACATTTGCGAAACCGTTGTATTTCCCAGCGCTTTCAAACCTTCTTCACGCACTCCATACTGGCGGTAGCGTATCAGCTTATATCGACTTTGCTGTTTCAAAAGCTCACTGACATAGCGTACTGTTTTCTCATTTTGTTCATCTTGATTAGGTAAAATCACCGTACGTACTTCTTCCAACTTCTGTGTATGTAATAAATACGCTAGATTTTTTAATACCATAGTATTGTCACAGCCGGTAAGATATTGATGAAATTTTGCATCAACTGCTTTGACATCCAACATGACCCCATCACAAACTGCCATCAGCTGAGGATATTGTGAAAAGTCGTAATACCCATTACTGTCAATCAAACATGTTAACCCAAGCTTTTTTACTTTTTTAAATAGGTCCAATAGGAAAGCCGCATGATTCATACACTCTCCTCCACTCACCGTGATTCCTCGCAGAAAAGCTTTTTTAGCTTTAATTTGCTCAACTAATTCTTCTACGCTCATATAGCGTATCTTAGGTGATGCTAAATGCGTACACGTATGAATACATGTATCACAATCTACGCATTTATCAGAATTCCACAAGACCTTTCCCGCTTCCAATGTCAAAGCGTTTGTTGGACAAGTTGTAACGCAGTCCCCGCAATGCATGCACATATGGATTGTTTCGGGATTATGGCAATACAGACAGGAGAAGGGACAGCTTTGAAAAAAGATGGCGCAGCGATTACCTGGGCCATCTACATTGGAAAAAGGAATGATCTTATTTACGGGCGCTTTCATCATATACACGACGATCCAGAGCGTTTGCTGTGTTACGTGCTCCCTGTCCAAACACGGTCACATTATTCAAACTTGCTTCTTGGCGGTCCAATTTTTCAATTTCACTTTTCTTTACCAGATATCCGGTCACGCGTACTACATCATTATCCGCATTATAGCCGGTAAAATAGCGCATACCTTGAGCAAAGGCTCCCTTGATGATATCCAATAATGCATCCGGTGTATTGTTCCATGTATCATCAAATTTAAAGATATCACCGATTCCGGATACAAAATACTTATGGAAATTGCACTCTACAGCGATATGATCACATAAATCCGGTTCACAGCCAATCGGGATACGAGCACCTGGTGAATTTTCGCGGCCATCACTGTCGATACCAACCTGTGCATGCAGCACATATTGGTTATGACAGCCTTCACAATACAGACCATGATGGTTTTTTACCATCGTTTCAATCGCATTCATGATTTCGACACCAAGTTGATGTGCTTTTTCATTATGTCCATAACCTTCCTTAGGATCTTTTATACCTAAAAGATGGTTGCAGCATTCTGCCAAGCCTACAACACCAAACATACCTGTGAAGTTTTCACGTTTAACAAAGCCTTCTTTTACCAAGAAATTAGCCTTGAAAAAGTTACTTTCCTCTACGATATAGCGAATACGATCGTCCATAAATTCTAACATCATGTTTACATAATATGGTAAGATATGCTCCATGAAATCAGCTTTATCTTTTGCCTTGCTAGCTACATTATATAAGCGTATTCTTGGCAGCGTATAACCGCCTCCCCCGATCTTTAACGCATTGTAGCAACTGGCGATGCCATATTCTCCGATACCATCTTGTCGATACATGACATCATTAGCAAAGCTTGGTTTAGCTGTTGCCAGCATACAATCAATGCAGGCTTTCGCAAACTCATCGCTTGTCCGTTCTGGATCATACAATAAAGTAACATTTGGTATTGCTAACTGCATTTCTTTTGTTAGATCTAAGATGATTCTTGCCACACGACAATCTTCTGGTCCGATGTTGGCATGTACAAAAGAATCCGTCAACGTTTTATCGATATGCAGCAAAAACAGACGCAACGCTTTACGCGTTTCTTCTTCGTCCTTATCAAATGGAGTGAATAAATCAGCAAAGTTACCCAGATAGACAGGAAAAGAAGTAATGCTTGGAACATGTTTGTACATAATTAATAAAGCATTGGTAGCTTCCCAGATATCTGTCGGTGGCTGCAAGCCTAAAAATGCGCAACCTTCTTTCATCAACTTTTGATAATCCGGCAAGATATAGCGAGGGCGATAAGGTGCTCTTCCTTCTCCTAAATCACATAAAGTTTCTTCCTCCAATGCCTTTTTCATCTCCGGTTTTAAAGGTAATGAATCATCATCGTTTTCAGCCAATCTGGCTAATGCCAATAATTGTTGCTGATAAGTTAGTGTAGGGTCACTGATAATATCTTTTACTCTACTCATCAAAATCATCCTCCTCATAGCGTACAAGCACCTCACGCGGCTTAGAACCACGACTAGGTCCGATAACGCCTTGTTCCTCCAATACGTCGATCAACCGCGCAGCTCTGGCATAGCCAATACTGAACTTACGCTGTATCAATGATGTACTAGCCTTCCTAGTACTTATTATAAAAGATTTTACCTCTTCATACAAGGGATCTGCACTTTCCTGCGTAGCAGCATATTCACTATCTACAGCCTCTAAACGTAAAAAAGCATCCTCATATTTGGGTTTTCCTTGGGCACTGACAAAGTCACAAATGCTCTGTACCTCCGCATCACTTACAAACACACCTTGTACACGGGTAGGATTGGTCTCTCCCACCGGGATATATAACATATCTCCATAACCTAAGAGCTTTTCTGCACCCATCTGGTCCAGTATCGTTCGTGAATCCACAGCGCTAGATACCGCAAAAGCGATACGCGATGGAATATTGGCCTTAATGACACCAGTGATAACATCGACACTAGGGCGTTGTGTGGCTACGATCAAATGAATCCCGGCTGCGCGTGCCAACTGCGTAATACGTTGAATACTTGCTTCAACCTCTTTCGCTGCAACTAACATTAAATCAGCTAATTCATCTATGATGACAACGATCCACGGTAGTTTTTCTAAACCATCCTCAGGATGATTTTCAATATATGTATTATAGCCGGCAATGTTACGTACACCCGCCATAGCAAATAGTTCATAGCGTTTATCCATCATGGCCACAATTACCTTTAAGGCGCGATTTGCTTCCTCTCCATCGGTAATGACCGGACCTAACAGATGGGGAATTTGCTTATAAGGTGTAAACTCCACCTTTTTGGGATCTACTAATAGCAACTTGACCTCATCTGGTCTTGCACGCATTAATATAGAGGTAATGATAGAATTCACACATACACTTTTCCCGCTTCCGGTTGCTCCAGCAATTAACAAATGGGGCATCTTGTTGAGTTCTCCATATACACAGCTGCCCATGAGATCTTTTCCTAAGGCAAACAACATTTTTTTATCCTGGTACTTTTCCGGAACTGATTTCATCAATTCTTTCATGCTAACACTAGTTTTTTCCACATTGGGAATCTCGATGCCAACAGCACTTTTGCCAGGTATCGGTGCTTCAATTCGGATATCTTTTGCTGCTAGTGCCATTTTAATATCATATTGCAAATTGCTGATTTTATTGACACGCACGCCAAGATCCGGCTTTACTTCAAATTTAGTGACAGATGGTCCAATGTGCGTAGCCATTAAAGTAGCACGTACACCAAATTCATCTAAGATTTCAATCAACCGCTGGCCACTTTCATTTGCTGCCTTGATATTCGCAGTACTGCGGGCTTTTTTTCCTATATCATTTAACAAGGTCAGCTTAGGCAACTTATATTTTGACCAATCCTCTTTAAAACTACTTACGAATGTATCACTTTTTCCTATCGTTTCTTCAATGATTCGTTTATCTTCCTTTTGCTGTTGCACGGCTTTTGAAGCTGTACCAAAACCTATGACAACCTCATCCTCTTCCTCATGAGCATCCTGGCTTGACACAAGCGGTTCAAAAGCATCATTGCGACCATCCGTAATAATATCAAACTCATCATCCACATCTAAGAAAGACACCTGTCCTGGACGAACGCGTTCTTCCAAGTTGATCTTACCAAACATGCTTTCCTTAGCAGGTGTGGTATTTGCTTGTTCACTCGTCTTTTCGACCTTTTGTTCCTTTTTCAACGCTTTCTTATTTCGTCGCTGTTCACGTTTGGCTTGAGCATTTTCTTTCATTGAGGAAAAAGGCTTTTGGAATGCGGATGCCCCTTGCCGTAAATACGCAAATAAAGGCCCTGATATAAGCAAAATACAGCCTAAGACCACTAAAGCGATGATAATGATCTTAGTACCCGTATAATCCACCAAAAAAGTCGTGATGGACACAAGAAAAGCACCAATTAGTCCACCACCAATCTGTTCACCATGAAAAACTTGCGCACTGTTGCCAAGAAAATGGGATAGTATGTCCATCCCCGTTAGTTTTTCATCATTAGGCAAACTTGCCGCAATTAGCCATGCGCTCAGTAAAACGATGACCCCTGTTGTATATTTCAGAGGTACATCGCTAATATTTTTCTTAAGCATCCACATGAAGGAAAAAACAATGATAAGACCGTAAACGACACCATATAGATTTCCAGTCACATATTGGATAACACCTGTGATCAGATTGCCTAAAAAGCCAATTTCCAGACATCCGATAATGGATAAGGTAATGAGGACCAAAGCATAAATATAAACCAGAATTTCATTTTCAGCTGCCTGTTTTTTCTTTTGCGCTTTCTTTGTTTTCTTTTTTGCTGCCATACTGTCCTCCCTTCTCTACAAAATACTTATGAATTAATTTCCATAATGACCGGTAAGACCATCGGGCGTTTCCCGGTTTCCTTCATTAAATATTTACTGATCTTATCGCGCGCTTCTGCACGTACTGTCAAATTATCATAACGTTTTTCTTTTACTGCTTTTTCGATACAGTTTTCCATGATATTACCGACTTCTTTAATGATATATTCTGCATCCTTTAAATAAATCAGCCCTCTAGTCTGCACATCCGGACCATTGGATATTTCCTTCGTCTTATGATTAACACCAACACCGATGATCATCACCCCATCTGTCGATAGAACCTCACGATCCTTCAAGACAACACCTGTCACATCCCAATTTTCCTTACCGTCAATCATCGTATCTTCTAATTCCAGACGCTGTGCGACACTCTTTAAGATTTTATTTTCAAATAAGGCAATCTGTCCGTTTTCCAAAATCAGAATACGATCGGGTGAATACCCCATTTTCGTTGCTAAATTTGCATTTACATATAAATGACGATACTCGCCTTTGATCGGTATATAATATTTAGGTTGGAAGAGATACAGCATCATTTTCAGATCTTCACTGGATGGATGCATAGATAATACGGTTTTAGAATCCAGCGTATAAATCTTGCCGCCCTCTTTATAAATTTCGTTTTCCATATTGCTGGCATCTAATTCTGTACCACTGACAATTGGACTGGCTACAATAATCGTATCACTCGTACGGAAACTTACATGCGCATCTTCATGATTAGCGATATTTGTCATCGTACGGAACAGATTTTTACCATTGCCACTAATCAAAACGACAACATCTTCCATGTCATCACTAAAGTTCTTTTCATTGATTTCCATCTCTTTAGGAACGCGATAGTATTTCATCGTTTCTAAATGTTTTAACAGTTCACGAATTCCTTTATCATGAAAAAAGATCTTGCGATTAAACTTTTTCGCCAATTCAATAATTTCTATGATGCGGAATAAACTTTGGGAATAACAGGAAATCAAAATTCGTGTTCCTTCACTAGCTTCAAAAATCGGTTCAATCAAAGATGTAATGCGATGTTTAGGAGCCGTGTGTCCACTCTTATCAGCGCCCTGGGATTCACACAACAGACACAAAACACCTTTTTTTCCTATATCACTTAATTCGTTTAAATCACATAAATATTCTTTTTGAAGCATATCATAATCTACGATAAATTCTCCTGTATAGACGATATATCCCTGATCGGTACTGATCGCCAATCCAAAATTGTCAGGAAATGCATGTGTCATTGGGAATGTACGTATTTTGACACCGCCAATTGTCTGCTTACTGCAGCGTTTTAAACGATGAATCTTTGCATTCTTTATGCCTTCTTTTTTTAGCATCTCATGAATGATATTCGCAGTTAAAGCACCTGTATACACTGGCGCATTCACCTGTTTTAATAAATATGGCAAGGCTGCCACTACATCATCATGGGCATGGGTGATGAAGATCCCTTGAATACGTTCTTTGTTTTCGATCAGATAAGAGAAATCCGGAATGATGAATTCCACTCCTAACTGTCCTGTATCCGGATATTTTAATCCGGCTTCAATAATAAATATAGCTTCATTGACTTCAACGACAAGCATATTCTTGCCATCTTCATCAAGTCCACCAAGCGCAAAAATGCGTACTTGATCCATAAATCGTTACCTCCGTTTTCATATTGTTATTATGTTTTCTTATTGTTTCATTCTGAATGAACTCGAAATTCCATGATAAACTAATGATATTATACCACTAAACATCAAAAAAAAGACAAGGGAATTGCTTTTTATCGCAAAAACCATAAACGAAACCATAAAAAAAGTGATTGCTCACTTTTTATAGAATTTGTTCACCATCTAAAGAAAATGTCTTACATGCTGTGATTTTCACTTTTACGATATCCCCAGCAGTCACATGCTCACCAGTAAAATTTACAAGCTTATTGGTTTCTGTATAGCCACTCCATACATTCGCCTTTTTCTTGCTGGCGCCATCCACCAATACCTTGACTACTTTACCGAGATATGCCTCATTTTTAACGTGAGCATACTGATTCCAACAAGCATTAAGTTCCGCCAAGCGACGCTGTTTGACTTCCAAAGATACACTATCCGCCATACGTGCAGCCGGTGTTCCTTCTCGTGGAGAATAAATAAAGGTAAAAGCATTATCGAACTGACATTCTTTCACTAGATCTAACGTATGTTGGAACTGTCCTTCGCTTTCATTAGGAAAACCCACAATGATATCTGTAGAGATTGCACACTCTGGCATACGTTCTTTGATCTTATGGAATAAGGTGAGATATTGTGCGTTTGTATAACGACGCCCCATAATCTTCAGAATTTCATCATCACCACTTTGTACCGGCAGATGTATAAATGGCATAATATTGTCATAACGTGCAATCACATCAATCATCTCATCACTAAAATCCCATGGATGGCTTGTTGTAAAACGAATACGTTCTATGCCAATTTTCGCCGTTTCCTCCAACAATTTCGCAAAACCACCTTCGATATGCAAATCTTTTCCATAAGAATTAACATTCTGCCCCAGCAAGGTAATTTCTTTATAGCCATCTTGTTTTAACTGACGTATTTCTTGCAATACATCTTCCATAGCTCGGGAACGTTCTTTTCCTCTAGTATAAGGGACGATGCAATATGTACAAAATTTATCACATCCATACATAATATTGACCCAAGCCTTATGTTTGCCAAAACGTCTTACCGGAAGATTTTCAATGACATCGCCTTCTTTTGACAACACCTCGACACTACGCTTATGCCCAACCATCACCTCATACAAAAGTTCTGGTAAACGATGAAGGTTATGTGTTCCAAAAATAAGATTGACATGGCGATATTTTTCTAATAACACTTGTACGACATCTTCTTCTTGTGCCATACAACCACACAAACCAAAAATCAAATCTGGATTGCTTCGTTTCAAACGCTTTAAAGAACCGATCTCGCCCAACACCTTATCCTCAGCATTTTTACGAATAGCACATGTGTTTAACAAAATCAAATCAGCCTGTTCAGGGTGTTCTACCGGTGTAAACATCAATTCTTCTAAAATACCTGCCAAGGTTTCAGAATCGCGTTCATTCGCCTGACATCCATAAGTTCTTAGATAGTATTTCTTTCCCTGTCCCAGTGTTCTAACTTCACTAGGTATTTGAAACAAGCTTTTTTCAATCGTGACTTCTTTCTGTGTACGTTTTTGGGCCTCATGCAAATTAGGCAACGCCCATCCTGGCTGTGTTTTCATTTACTTCCCTGCTTTCTTTTTTCTAATATAATAAACATCCTAAGTGGATGATCTTGACTTAAAAAAACCAAGCATTTCTACTTGGTTTACTGAGAGATTGCTTCTACTGGACAAGCGGAAATACAAGATCCGCAGTCAATACAAGTTCCTTCATCGCATTCTGATTTAGAATCAGCGTTCATGGATAAAGCTCCAACTGGGCAAACTCCTACACAAGCACCACAACCGATGCAAGTATCAGCATTTACATTTACTGGCATTCTTTATTCCTCCTTTACAACCATTCCTATTATACCAATATCTCCAAGGACATGCAAGCATTTAAAGCCAAAAATACTTTTGTGAAGACGCACTTGTTACGTCTTTCACAAAACTATGAACAACCCTTTGAGAAATCTTTTCTTGTACATATCCGATCATCATAAAGTTTCCCCTAAATAAGGCTTTAAACATTTACCTGTTAGAAAGATGAAAGCAATCAAAGTTAAAAAAAGGAAGAACATTCAATGGTTTTCCATTGTCTTTCTTCCTATTTTAAGCAATTAACATTCAACATGTTCTGGACGTATTTGAATGCGTTCGATACCTATTGCACGATTCGTTGTATCATCGATATCCACTAAAGCACCACAGAAAATCCCTTCACCTTCAGCAATTTTGAATTTGGTCTTCTCTTGTGTTGTAAAACGCGTTACTATTTCATTCACATCACGTCCTAAAACACTGGTATACGCACCGCACATCCCCAAATCCGTAATAGCCGCACACCCATACACGATTCGTTCATCTGCAGTTTGTACGTGCGTATGTGTGCCAACTACAGCGCTTAAGCGATCCGCAAAGCAATACGTAAAAGCGATTTTCTCGCTCGTTGCCTCAGCATGAAGATCAACCAGATAAATGTCTGCTTCCACTTCTTGAAGAATATCTTCCATGCAATAAAACGGCGAATCTATTACATTATTCATCCAAACTTCACCACTTAAATTCGTGATGGCAACCCGTTTCCCCTGTACCTTAATCACAACGGTATGTTCCCCATATTCTAAAGGTTCCATATTGGCAGGGCGTACCATACGCTCAGCTTCATCAATAAACTGATAAATATCATTTTTAGAAAATGTATGGTTTCCCATGGTGATGACATCAATCCCACAGGCCAGCAGTTGGTTATAAATGCGGCGGGTAATACCTTTCCCATGAGCAGCATTTTCACCATTTGCAATTACCAAGTCGATGGCATACTGCTGTTTCAAAAGAGGAAGCTGCCGGCTAACAGTTTCCCTTCCGGCAGCTCCTACGATATCTCCTATAAATAAGACTTTCATATTTTTTATTTAGCCAGCTCACAAGATCTTGTTTCACGAATGACCGTAACCTTGATCTGTCCTGGATATGTCAGTTCCGCCTCAATCTTGTCCTTGATGTCACGGGCAAGTTTATGACAAGCCAAATCATCCACCTTATCCGGTACGACCATGACACGAACTTCACGTCCTGCCTGGATCGCATAAGAACTATCCACACCATCAAATGATTTTGTAATCTTTTCAAGCTCTTCCAGACGGTTGATATAATTCTGTAACGCTTCATAGCGAGCACCTGGACGCGCTGCACTAATCGTATCAGCAGCTATAACCAAATTGCTTATGAGAAATTTCGGTTCAACTTCTCCATGATGTGACTGAATCGCATTCAATACCACATCGCGTTCACCATGTTTCTTACAGAATTTGTAGCCTAATTCAATATGACTACCCTCAACCTCAAAATCCATAGCCTTTCCTATATCATGAAGCAAGCCTGCTCGTTTAGCCAGCTGCTGATTTAAACCAAGTTCAGCTGCCATCATACCGGCCAGATGAGCAACTTCCATACTATGTTGTAATGCATTTTGTCCATAAGAATAACGGTACTTTAAACGACCAATCATCTTAATGATTTCACGGTCAATACGACCGATACCCAATTTAAAGACGGTATCTTCACCAGTCTTCATGATGTTGGTATCCATTTCTTTCTTGATTTTATTGACAACTTCTTCAATACGGCCCGGCTGAATGCGGCCATCTTTGATTAAATGTTCCAATGCCAATCTTGCAACTTCGCGGCGAATTGGATCAAAACAAGAAACAGTAATCGTCTCTGGCGTATCATCAATAATCAAATCAACACCAGTCGCCTGTTCAATGGCTTTGATATTACGCCCTTCGCGTCCGATGATTCTACCTTTCATTTCTTCACTTGGTAAAGCAACAACGGAAACGGTGCGATCAACGGCCTCATCCTGCGATAAGCGCTGAATGCTTTGTGCAACGATATTGCGCGCCTTTTCATCTGCAGTTGCTTTGGCCTCTTCTTCTTTTTCTTTGATGTAGGCAACCAACTCTTTTTCCATACGTTTTTCGGTGATTGCAAATAATTCTTCTTTTGCCTCACTGGTAGACATGGCCGCTACACGTTCCAATTCCTCTACCTGTACATCAATCTTTGCCTGTAACTCTTTGTCTTTTTTATCTAGCATTGCCATTTTGTCAGCTAATTGAGCACTTTTCAGATCAATCTGTTTTTCTTTGCTTGTCAATGTTTCATCGCGGAAATTCAGATTGTCTTCTCTGCGCAGGAGTTTATTTTCCATATCGGTAACCTCCTGCTTGCGTTCTTTTATCTCTTTTTCTGCCGCAAGTTTCAATTCATGCGCTTGTGTACGACCATCCAATACTGCCTGCTTGACGGTTGCGTCGGCTTTTGCTTCCGCTTCCTTCAGCAGCAGGTTGGCCTTTTGCTGATCTTTATTTAAACCTGCCTTAGATACCACTATCATAACGATAATTCCAACGGCAAGACCTATCAACGCAGACAAAAAGATGAGCAGTGCATTATTTTCCATAACACTATTCCTCCATTCGTCATGTAATGAGAATTTTATTCTCTAACATATATTGTACATAAATTTCACATTTTTCTCAACTAAAAACCGCAGTTTTTGGAAAATTAGAATCAAAAATTGAAAGCCGTTCCATCAAAAAGTAAAAGAAGGGCAATCCTGTCCTTCTTTTTTGATAGGTAAACTAAACGATCCTTAAAGCTTTTTAAGCTTTTTCAGCTGCTGTTTTCTCCATGAGCTTTGTTTTTAACTCTTCTAACAGTTCTGGATTAGACTTGATCGTATTTTTTGCAGCTTCTTTCCCCTGGCCGATTTTCTCACCATTGTAAGAAAACCAAGCACCACTTTTCATAACAATATCATGATCCACACATAAATCTAATAACTCCGCGATATAAGAGATGCCTTCGCCATACATGATTTCAATAGCAGCCGTTTTAAAAGGTGGCGCTACCTTATTTTTCACAATTTTTACATTTACTTTATTTCCAATAATTTCAGTTCCATTTTTAATTGCCTCACTGCGTCGAATATCCAAACGCACACTGGAATAAAATTTTAAAGCACGACCACCAGGTGTGGTTTCAGGATTGCCATAAACAACTCCAACTTTTTCGCGCAGTTGATTAATGAAAATTGCCGTACATTCGCTGCGATTCATGACACCACTTAATTTACGCATCGCTTTTGACATCAAACGAGCCTGTAATCCTACTTGTGAATCACCCATCTCACCATCCAATTCAGCCTGTGGTACCAAGGCGGCAACCGAATCCACGACAACCAAATCAATAGCACCGCTTTTTACTAACATTTCGGTAATATCCAGCGCCTGTTCTCCACTATCTGGCTGTGATAAGATCAACTCATCAATATTGACCCCAAGTTTTTGCGCATATACAGGATCAATCGCATTTTCTGCATCAATAAAGGCAGCACGCCCGCCTTTTTTCTGTACTTCAGCAATCGCGTGCAATGCCAATGTCGTTTTACCACTTGATTCCGGACCGTAGATTTCAATGATACGACCTTTGGGATATCCACCAATACCTAAAGCCTCATCTATTTTGATGGAACCACTGCTGATAGCATCAATTTCTACCGCAGCACGATCTCCTAATTTCATGATGCTGCCTTTTCCATATTGCTTTTCTATGGCCTTAATTGCATCACTTAATAAGGTATCTTTTTTATCTTCTGCTTTTGTCTCTGTTTTCTTATCTTTCTTTTCACTCATGCTACTTTTCCCTTTCTCATTCACTGAGGAATGCGACTGCTTTTTCCATCATAAATTGTACAGCATACGCCCGCAATTCATTGCGTGTCAATTTAGAATGTAATGCAAATACTTGTACATGTTGGATATCTGCTATTGCACAATACACTAAACCTGCCGGTTTGCCTTCCCAGGCATCCGGTCCGGCATTTCCCGTAAAGGAGATACATAGATCAACATCCAATACAGCACGTGCGCTTCGCGCCATTGCAATTGCACATTCTTCACTGACAACACCATATGTTTCGATGATTTTTGCATCAACATGTGCCAATGCTATTTTTTCTTGTGTGGCATATGTGACTAATCCACCTTTTAAAACGGCACTTGCTCCTGCAACATCTGCTATTGCTGCACAAAAGGCACCCGCTGTAAAACTTTCACAGCTGCCAATTGTCAGTTTTTTTTCTTTCAGCAAAGCCACGAAAGATGCTGCTGTTGTTACCTGTTCCATCTACATCGTCTCCATGACAACATCTTTCAACTTCATAAAATAAACAATTCCACTATACACGGAAGCTATTGTTGCTCCCCAAATAAAAATTTGATCCATCGGAATACCTAAATAAGCAAATGGTAAATCATACAGCATGACAAAAATAATAGCAAACATTTGCAGTACCGTTTTAATTTTCCCTGGCATGCCCGCTGCCACCACTTTGCCTTTTGCACTTGCTGACATTCGCAAGCCATCCACGATCGTATCACGCCAAATCATAATGATCACCGCGATGATTGGCACTCTATTGCCAACAGCAAATAAAATCAGCATCGTATTTACTAAAAGCTTATCAGCAATCGGATCAACAAATTTACCAAAAGAGGTAACCAGATTTCGTTTGCGTGCAATATTTCCATCCAAAAAATCAGTAAAAGAAGCAATCGCAAATAAAATCAGCACCACGATATCGCTCCATTGCACTGTCACCATAGCATCCTGTACATTCACTTGGAATGCCATACCCAAATCACAAAACAAATATAGAATAGCGATGATTGGTACTAAAACGACACGAAACAAAGATAATTTATTTGGCAGATTCATTTACTTCACCTACCGTAAACGTCAACGTATTGCTAGGACAATATCCAGGATATGTGCTTGGATTTATACTGCTATCCGTCTTTACGACCTTTCCATTAATTTTTATATCAGTTTGCACCATACAACCGATATAGATAGAAATCTTCGTGCCTTTTTTCACTTCAATTTCACTTGTAGCTGTCTGCCCCACATTAAATATCTTATTTTCACGAATATCTTTTTCATCAACCGTAACACTATAACCAGAATTGCTGCCGTTAAATTTCGTTTCCACTTTTAATTTCTCGCCTTCTTTGACATTGTTGATTGTATAATCGGTCACATCATTTTTGACGATTTCTAATTCTTTGACTTCTTCTTTCTGTTCTTCTTTTAGTTTCTCGTCATCGCTAGGATAGGCTTCTTTATCATTTTCACCGGCAATTGGCATATTGTTTGTCGGTTTGTTATCCTTGCCACTATCTGTCTGCATGAAAATCACAAAAGCAAACATCAATACGATGACCACAACACCAATAATTGCCACAAGCGAAATTAAAGAAACATCTGGTTTCGCTCTTCTGCGCTTTTGGCGTGGCATTTTCACATCTGCGGTCTGCACTTTCGTAAGCTTCTCACTCTTAGCGATATTATGTTCAATTTCTTCATGAGAAAGCTGTGCGCTTTGTACAGATGTCATGGTATAATCGTCAATGCTTTCACGCAATTCATCTTTCATATCTTCAAAATCAATACCGACCGCATCACAATACGATTTCACAAAAAAGCGTAAATAACTCAGGTCCTCATGAAAAAAAGAAATATCTCCTTCTTCTAAGGCTTTGATGTGCTTTGTTGTAAGTCTGGTTTTTTCACTTATATCTTCGACACTCATACCGAGTTCGATACGTTTTTCCTTTAACATGTTTCCTATTTTTTCCATTTGCACACCTCTTTTATAGTACCTGAACGACATTCTTCGATATCTTCAGTATGTCCCGTTTTTATAGTCCTTATTATTATAACAAGCAAAAACTAAATTGTAAAATTATTATGAACATTTTTGAAAATCTCACAGCATTTCCACAATTTCGCGTCATTTTTACATTGAAAAAGCAGGATTACTCCTGCTCTACGGTTTCATTGCATAAGCCATGTTCTGTACTCCAATGGAGTGGCAGTCATTTATCTGCGTTTTTTCAAACGCCCCACCGGATGATTTCACTTCACCTCCAGCAGGTTCCCCTACCAAATTTGGGTTTCTCGCTTGCGGGGTTTACCCGTTCCATCTTTTATGTTTCCATAAAAGCTCGTCTCTGTGGCACTTTTAAAGAAGTACACCATAGTTTCCCTTAGGTTTCCTTCAGCCGTCAGTAATTACACTGCCTGGATTTATTGTTTCATCCAGCACAAACACTACGATCATCACAGATCGTGCGAGCATGGACTTTCCTCTAGTCAAATGACCAGCGACTGCCGCAACGCTGCCGATTATTCTTTTTCTTTCCGAAATACCGCATTTTCTAAACGTGTTAATCGTTTCAGAATATCGATGTTATCTCCGCTCAGTTCAGCTTTTATAGCTTCCACTTCCTGTTTTCCTTCTAATTCTACGATTTTCGCTTTTAGGGTGGCGATATGACGTTCATACTCTTGAAGATGATTGCCAAGATTTTCAATCATGTGGTCATATTCTTGATAGTCATGAATCACAAGATCTAAAAATTCATCGACCTCACGAGAAGAATATCCTTTAAAATCCACATTGAACTGTTTGTTTAATACATCTTCCACACTCAGTTTAAACCTTTTTTCCATTGCACTCACCTTCCTGTTATAGTTTCTCAAAAAACCATTAAAATTGCAAGATATTTTTTTGCTTTCCTATCCTTTGCAGTATCTTTTTCATAAGATATCCTTATTATATTATGAGTAAGATGATCGATTTTTTGGTAGTACTTCTAAAGTTATTGCAGTAAAATATATAAAAATTTTTATTAGAAAGCTTTAAATCGACGACCTTTTCTGCTTAACAAAAAACCTGCTCAAATGTTAAGAAAACTTTCAGAATCGTGTATTCTCAGCACAATATTCATCAAATTCATGCTTTTTATCATTAGAATACCATGAATTCTTACGGTTATTTATCGCAATCATGAAAACCTTATGATATAATATAAACTGGTGATACATGTGATAGGATACCCCAATAAAAAAAACAAGGTGAGTCAAACAGCTGTGGATAATCATATGGGTCGTGGAATGTCATTAGAGGAAGACATCAATGACAGCAACGCCTATTATCGTGCATGTGATCGCGCCTTGATTCATAAGAAGCCAACACCGATTCAGGTGGTTAAGGTCGATTATCCTGCCCGCTGTGCCGCCAAAATAACAGAGGCCTATTATAAGACCCCTAGCACGACTGATTATAATGGCGTGTATCGGGGAAAAGCAATTGACTTTGAAGCGAAAGAAACCAAATCAAAAACATCCTTTCCCTTTAAAAGCATACATCCCCATCAGATTCATCATCTGAAAAAGGTCTTATTTCATGGAGGTATTGGATTCTTCATCATCCGATTCACTTTTTATGATGAGACTTATCTGATTGACGCTGGCGTAATAATCGAACGCTATGAAAATAGTGAACGTAAGTCCATTCCTTATGAACAAGTAAAACAGCTCGGTTCTTATATCAAGGAAGGATTATCCCCACGGCTGCGTTATTTAGATAATGTAGATGCCTTATATTTCAAGGAGGAAAACTCGTATGGCAAATGATACTACGAAAAAAAATTCCAATCCAACAGGAAAGAAAAAGAAAGCTACCGTTCGTAACGTCGTGAATGGTATCATCATCGTCTTCTTATGTTGTGTATTATTAGGAGGCGTGACCGGATTCTTCCTGCTAAGCCAAATCATTGGTAAGGTCAGTGAAGATGAGCGAAAATTGGAAGAAAAAATCATTAATGTAGAGCCAAGCACATTATACAGTGCTGATGGCAAAGTCATTTATGAGCTCGGTGCAGAAAGCCGTGAAATTGTTGAATATGAACAAATTCCACAAGTTACCATTGATGCCTTTTTGGCTATTGAGGATTCCCGTTATTTTAAACATAACGGTTTTGATCTTCCTCGCTTTATTTCCAGTGCGTTCAACAATTTACGTTCCGGATCCTTGGCACAGGGTGGTTCTACCTTGACCATGCAGACGATTGATAACTTTATTAATAAGCCTAAGGAAGAAAAGGCAGATAGTGAAGGCATTAAGCTAACACAAAAAGATAAAATTGAAATGAAGATTCAGGAAATTTATTTAAGTCTTCGCCTTGATTCTAAAATGAGCAAGGAAGAAATCTTAACAAACTATTTGAATAAAATTAACTTTGGTGCTAGCGCCCGCGGTATTCAAAAAGGAGCGCAATATTATTTTGGCAAAAACGTAGAGCAGCTGAATCTGAGCGAAAGTGCCTTTTTAGCCGGCGTGGTCAATGCACCTGCATTGTATAACCCATATCAAGGCTATGATTCCAAAACGAAACAAAACTATTATGCTTATGCTACCAAACGCCGCAACGAAACCCTTTCCTTAATGTTGAGTCATGGCTATATCAGTGAAAGCGAATATAAATTAGCTAAAGCAACAAAACTGGCATTCCAATTAAAAGGAGAATCAAAGGCCAAGGATAATCCTTACCTCGCATACGCGCAAGCTGCGATTACAGAGGCTAGAGAGCTGACAGGTGAAGACCCAGCAACAACACCAATGAAAATTTATACTGCTCTGGACACTTCCACCCAAGATCGTCTCAATGATATTCAGGAAAAGAAAGTTATCGGTATGCCGGAAAATAAATATTTCCAAATAGCTGCAAGCGTTATCGATAATCGTAAAGGTACGATCATTGCTATTGGTACTGGCTTTGATGATCCTAC
The DNA here is from genome assembly GCF_020563125.1 of Longicatena sp. 210702-DFI.1.196. NCBI lineage: Bacteria > Bacillati > Bacillota > Erysipelotrichia > Erysipelotrichales > Erysipelotrichaceae > Longicatena > Longicatena sp. 210702-DFI.1.196. Next base: position 117,578 of record NZ_JAJCPX010000004.1, read on the forward strand.
TTCCAGTACGTATAAAGATCGTGCGACAAAAGAAAAGCATCAGCCAGGATCAACATCAAAACCATTATTGGCATACGCACAGGCTTTTGATCAAATCGGCTGGGCGACATCACGAATCGTAGAAGATAAACCTATCCAAATTTATGGAGATACAAAGAGTAATTACGATAACAAATATCATGGAAAAGTTTCATTAGAACGTGCGTTAGCGCAATCCTTAAACATCCCTGCTCTGGAAGCTATGCAAGCCGTGACAAATGCGGTTGGCAACGATTATATGCGAGAGTATATGAAAAAACTAGGTTTTGATGATAAGGTTGCTGAAAAATTCGATTTACTGTATGCCATTGGTGGTGCTAATTTTGAAGCAACCCCTACTCAAATGGCAGCCGCATTTGCTACCTTAGCAAACGGTGGAAAATATATAGAACCGCATATGATCACAAAGGTTGTATATAAAGATGGCAGTAAAACTTATGAGAACAACGCTAAGACGACACAGGCTATGTCCCCGCAGGCTGCTTATATGACAAGTGATTTGTTAAACAAAGCTATCACAGGCAAATATAGCGGATATAACTATATGAGCCAAGCCTTCAATGGTGCTGGATATCCGGTTTATGGAAAAACCGGAACTTCTGACTGGGATGATTATGCTGATGAAGTCGGTGGTAATGCCCATGACGGTTGGATGGTCAATTACACAAGCGATTATACGATTGCTTCATGGAACGGCTTCGATTCACGTGTCAACGGCTACACCTATTTATCCGAAGCTGTACAAAATATGAATATACCTGGTAAGATCAATCGTTATATTTTAGATTCCTTAAGTTCCAATGCGACAAGGATTCAAAATCCCGGTGGTATCAGCTCTTATGGTGGAGGTCTCATCAAAACAGAGTTCCTAAAGGATGCTGCAAAAAACAATCCTGAAACCGTAGCCAATGTGAAAAAAGCTAGTGATGCATTAAAATCACCTATCAGTGATGCTAGTAAATATAAACAAAGCGATTATACACCGGAAACATGGGCTGCATTGCAAGAAGCTCTAAAACAAGCAAATGCGTTGTTAAATAAAGAAGACGTCACAGAAGACGAAGTAAATAGAGCAAAACAAGCCTTAGAAAATGCAATACGTGGCTTGAAAGAAAAAGAAGTTGCCGTAACAACAACTTCCCTAACATCTGCTATTCAAAATGCTGCTGCATATACCGATACTACAAAATATCAAAGTGCTTATGTGCAAGCATTAAATAGTCGAATCAATGCAGCAAATGCTTTATTAACATCAAGCGGTGTGACACAGGCAGAAATCAATCAAGCCGTTCAAGATATCCAAGCTGCTATTGAAGCTTGTAAAGCTCATCCAGTACAAGAAGTAACGCCGCCTAATAATAACAATCAAAAGCCAAATGATAATACCAATAATAATGCTAATACGGATAAAAATGATAACACCAATAAAGGTGATACTGCGAGTGGAACTGGCAATAAAGAAAATGGCAGGCCAACTAGCAATACATTTGGTGATTAGCATATTACACAGAAGAGATTCTTTGCTTGAAGAATCTCTTTTATTATCGTCTATTAATTAATACGCACATCAAAAGGCTTTCTTATTTGACAGAATTCTGATATCTATCCGTTTTTACTATGACCTTTTCTTATGTCAACCACGCTTTACTATCGTCTCTTCTATAATAAGAAAAAGTATATTATAAAAAAACAGTCAGCTTTTTTTCTGACTGCGATATGCTTCCAACTTGTCTTTTTTGCAAAACGAGGCAAAGGGACATTGATCACACTGAGGATTTCTTGCAGTGCATTGGTATCGACCAAAGAAGATAAATAAATGATGTGCACGATTCCATCGCTCTCTTTTGATTTTACGTTTTAATTTTTGTTCTACTACTTCAACACTATCCCCTACTTTCGCCAGCCCTAATCGCTTAGCGATACGTTCTACATGTGTATCCACTGCAATTGCTGGAATATCAAAACAAACACTGCGTACTACATTTGCTGTTTTACGACCTACTCCGGCTAAAGAAGTCAACTCCTTCATGCTCTGTGGTACTTGTCCGTCAAAATGTTCTACCAAAGAAGCACTTAAAGCCTGAATAGAGCGTGCTTTATTGCGATATAATCCAATGCGGCGAATTTTAGCTTCGACTTCTTTACTATTTGCCGAAGCTAATGCTTTCGGAGTTGGAAATGCCTCAAATAAAGCAGGCGTTATCTTATTAACCGCAGCATCTGTAGTTTGCGCAGATAAAACTACGGCTACTAATAATTCAAAGGGATTTTGATGCACCAATTCACAATGTGCATTAGGAAAACGTAATTCTAATATATCTAAAATTTCATCTGTTGTCATTATCGTTTCCCCTCCTCATAATCTTCCGGACGCAATCCACGCTTTTTCCACTCTACCAAAATACGCTCGATATAATCAAAACTCAGATGCTCATAAGTCAACGCTTCTCGTAAGGCATAACCAATTAATTTCTGCTCATATACATTTAACCAATCTGCCAGCCGTTGCAATTCCATATGTGATAATGGTCGAGCAAACTCTGTTTCAAATAGATCAAATAAAGAAGCATCAAAATTCATCGTTTTTTCCTTAGCGCCGGCAAAAACACCATCAATTTCAAATAAAATCTTCCCATTTTGAAATGTCAGCTGCACATATCCTTTTGCACTAAGCTGGGATAATAAATCATCAATTTCGCCACTATCCTTTTTCATCTTTTTTGCCAAAATACCGTGAGTGACCGGAATTTGGTGTTGATTTAAAAAATCAATTAACATGATCAATAAGGTCTCATCGCTAGTCATCGTTAATTCATCTAAATGATCTAGCATGTAATCACGGCGGTTGATAAACTTTTCTTTCCACCAATCCATAACTGTATGCTATTCTCCTTTCTTCAGATAATAGACTTCATCTAATGTATCATAATCCAATAATACTTCACCTTTATCAAAATTCACTACATAAACAGGATTTTTATACCCATAGCCAAGTGATACCTTACTAACCTTACCTTGATAGTTTTTTTCTATAAGAGCGTTTACAGCCGCCTTTTGATAACTTGTTTTCTTGCGACTGGCAATGGCTTTACCTTTTTCATTAAACCAGACATACATATCGCTATCTTCTCCTATGTAGACAACATAATGAAAGACATGGCGCTGTACATCCTCTATTCGCGCATAAGATTCTTTGATTTTGGCAATCTGATGATCTACCTTATCTTCAAATTTACGCGCAGGCCCACTAATAAAAATAGCGATTTCGATAAAAATGACAATCAATGCCATAAACAGCAGTCCACATGTAACAGCTACTGATTTTCCATTTATTTTCATAGCGACCTCCTAACGTACCTCATTATACATGATTTTTTTGCATTTGTCTTTCTTTATACGCAAGAAATACCTTGCTTGAGCAGCACTTCTTAACAAAGCGATGCCCCTTTCTATAAAAAAACATCCTTGATTGGATGTCTATTACATAAATTCCATGAATTCTTGACATAAGGTGGCACTGCGTTTTGCAGCATGTTCTGCGTATGTTAAGAAATCCATTTGTGAATCTTCTTTATGTGCTACATCGCTTAAAGAGCGCAAGACAACAAAAGGTACGTGATAATGAGAACATACTTGGGCAATCGCTCCGGCTTCCATTTCTGCACAGATGGCATCCGGAAATAAAGTTTCTATACGTTCACGTTTTTCATCTTCAGCAATAAATTGATCTCCACTGGCCACTAAGCCACGAAACACACGTACTCCCATAGATGTTAACACCTGATCACATACATCGATTAATTTCGCATCAGCATCATAATACAACCCTAATCCATCATTTCCATCAATGATGCTAGTATCAAAATCGTGTTGTACGACGCGTGTCGACAAGACAGCATCCAACACCTGCTGTTCCTTTTTTAAGCCACCTGCCGTACCAATATTTATCACTGCCGTAATAACAAAATTTTCAAACAGAATCGTTGTCGCCATCGCGGCATTCCCCTTGCCAACGCCACTCTTCATTACAATGACATTTTTCCCTTTGATACTGCCTTTTACCATTGCAATACCGGATACCTTATATTCTTCCTTATTTGTCAATAAAGATGTTATAGCATCCATCTCTTTCTCCATTGCTGCGATAATACCAATCATGTTATTCCCTCCCTTTATGATTTCCTTTTACAAATATAAAACAATTTTTCACCTTCTTGGATACCATCAAATGTAAAATCAGTAATGATTTTTACATCAAAATCAAGAGCTTCTAGCTGTTCTTTCACCCACATAGGATCATAAACACGCTGGATATGTTGTTCCAGACTTACCCTGCCAGCTTCATCATAAAAAGCAAAATTCTGATAGATACAGTCTTCGATTGTCTGAATCGTCCATTGATATTCATGATGATCAATTCTTCCAGCTTCATTATATTCTTCCGCAAACTCTAACAATCGATCCATTGAATGCATATCCATAATAAAGACACCATCTTTCGTTAAATGCGATTTAACTTGAGTGAACAATTTTTGCACTTGTTCTTTTTTTAATAAATAATTAAAAGAATCGCATAAACATAAAATACCATCATAACTTACATCAACCTGAAAATCACACATATCCATCACTTTCCAGTCTACTAGATCATGATCTTTTTTCTTTTTGGCTGCCTGCAGCATCTCTGCGCTGATATCCGTTCCAGTAACATGGTAACCATCCTTCGCAAGTGCTATCGTAATTTCTCCACTGCCGCAAGCGAGTTCTAGCACTTCCTTACCGTTTACATATTCTTCGATTAACGATACCCATGCTTGCGTAGCTTCTTCATCTTTAACTAAAGCATCATAAAATTGTGCCAATGTTCCATACATCATAAGGAAAAGTCCTCACTAGGCAAATCCGCATATAATTTTTCTAACTGAAAGTGCGCTCTTTCTTCTGTTTGAAATACATGTACGACAATACTGTCTAAATCAACCAACACCCAACTGGAATCCTTATCGCCTTCCATGCTGCGTACAGTATAACCATGTTCCTTTACACGATCTGCCACATTATCTGCAATCGCATAAACCTGGCGTAAACTTGGAGCACTGCAAATCACCACATAATCAATGAACGGGTTTAATGTATGATATTCAAATATAACAGGGTGTTCTCCCTTTTTTTCATCTATGGCTTTTTGTACGACTTTTATTAATTCCTTCATGAAATTACTCCTTTTTTTCGCAAATATTCCTGCTGTTCCTGTTTTACTCTTGCCAATCCCAATGACAAGCTTTTTTCACACAATAACAGTTGTTCACTGGAATCATAGCCTCGCGCTGGATCCAGCTTATCTGCCACATATAAAATAATTGCATATGGCGAAGCGCCATCTCCTAAGACATGATGATAAATAGCAGAGATGATACGTTTATCCTCCATATATAAAAAGCGTTTTGTATAATCAGCGCCAATATAGCCATGCCAAATCGCACTATTTTCTTGCAAATGAGATGGCATATGATGAATCATCCAGATCTTTGCCTTTTCAAAAGGCATTTGTTTACAAATATCGTGTGCAATACCCATACACCATGCGACATGTTCGTCTAAGTGATGTGCATGTGCTAGTCTGACACAAACTTCAGCGACCGATACCGAATGCTGGAAACGCTTTTCCGACATACTTGCTTTCACCCAATTTATTACATATAGCCCATTGCTTCCGATATAACGCCTTACTGTCTTAGGTAAAGCCCATTTCTTTTCACCATTTCTAATTTCTGTACTAGAAACCGAAATCAGTTGCATTGGAACACGTTTCATCCCCGTCGGCAACTGACCGTCTTCATGACGTGAAAACACATAAAAGCATGCTTCTTGTTTCAATTGCGCACTATCTTTCCATTTATCAAATTGCGCTGCCTGATCATCACCAATCAAAAAAGAAAAAGTGTCATGAGGAAAACGTTTTTTTAGTTCCTTTATCGTACGTATCGTATAGGAAACACCATCTAGCTCTCCTTCTAATGTACAAAGTTTCATTTTACGATATGGAGCTATCGCCAACTTCACCATGGCACATCGATGATGGAAAGCTACTTGTTGTCCCTTTTTTAATGGCGCATCTTTACAAGGTAAAAACCAAACCTCATCAATTGGAAGTTTTGCTAAAGCGGTTTTCGCAATTCGCAAATGGCCCTCGTGTATCGGATCAAAACTTCCTCCCAGCAAAGCAATACGCATATTATAACCCCAGCTTATTCTCTTTGCTGCGTCGATAGAAAATAACAGTACGTCCTATCGTTTGTACAACTTCACTACGCGTTCCCCCGGCAATATCTAAAGCTGCCTCTTGTACGGAAAGAGGACATGTTTTTAATAATGAAACTTTTACCAATTCATGGGCTTCTAAAGAATCGGAAATTGTTTTAATCATATTGAGCGTCACTCCATCTTTTCCTATCTGAAATAACGCCTTTCTCGTTTGCGCAATTGAGCGCAGTGTTTTTTTATCTTTACTTGTTAACATTATATCATCGCCTTTCTAAATGTTACATTTGCATATTTACTAACATATACACGAATCGTTTTCACATCTCCACTTACACAAAACCAGCCTAAGCCATGAATCACTACATCAACTTTTTCACCTTTTGGATGCATTTCAAACATCTGCATCTCCTTTATGCTCTCATCAATGGCAGGCGCCAATAATTCACCGAGATGTTGTTGCCATAACTGATCAGCCTTTTCCTGTTTGCTGCGATGTAAAGGAAGATCAGGCGCAAAGTATGCTACACAGCTCACCTTGTGACCACCTAGCAAATCCAAGCGTACAAAACCTGCTAAGGATATAGTCTGGTCTTGATACAATTGATATCCTCTCGGTTTTAATGGTTTTAGTGGAATCATTGTCTTCAATAGCTTATCATCTACATGTGTCAATAAAGAATCCATTCTTGTTAATCCCGGAGTATCATATAAGGTATAGCCATCCATGTTGATTTCATTAAAATCCAAGGTTGTACCCGGATGACGAGAAGTCGTCAGATCCCCTTTCTCACATAAGGCATTTAACATTGTACTTTTTCCTGCATTTGCCATTCCCATCACCACAACATCACGTTCATTGCGATAATGTTCAATGGCATATGCAATCTCATCAATGGAATTATTTTCATCACGTCTTGGATGTTTCATCAAATCTCCGCAAATGACAATTCCCTTAACCTGAATAGAAAGTTCTTTTAAACGCTGTAACAAAAAATCGCCTAATTTTTGATCCGACATGGTTGCCGGCAGCAGATCTCTTTTAGTTGCCACCATTAAGATGTCTTTATGCAGCAGATGTCGATTTAACCCACTGACCATATTTGCCTCAAAATCAAACAGATCAACGACCCAAACAACAAGTGCATCCATCATCGCTATACGTGCCAGCACCTCATCCGAATTAATTCCTTGTTTCATAGAGATGACAACATCATCGTAATGACGAATACGAAAACACCTTTGACAATAGTCTGCCTCTGGTTTTGGTGTATAACCAAGTTTTGTTTTATCTTCACTTTGCATAACAACGCCACAGCCTTTACAAATCTTACTCATCATATTCTCCTTTCACCAGTTTTCCTGTTACTTTCAATAAGGAAAACACAATATTTTCAAACACGCGATTCACCTTAGTGAAAGAAAGATCACGTTCAACGACTTGTGCCGTCAAAATCGTATAAAACCGCATAACATTGGCACCTAAGATATCCGTCATCAGCTGATCACCTAAAACTGCCACCACATCTCGCTTCACATGAAAATCTTTTAACATTTTTCGGTAGGTTTTAGGCAACGGCTTCATAGCAAATGGATAAAAAGGAATATTTAATCCTTTCGCAAAGGTGGCAACACGTTCTTCTACATTATTGGATATAAAAACAATTTGAATACCTGCATCCTGAATGGATTTCAAAAAAGCGATTGCTTCATCATCCGGTACAGCTACATCATGAGGGACAAGTGTATTATCAATATCGCAAATCAACAGCTGAATGCCTTGCTCTTTTAAAAACGCAGGTCGCAGTGCCGTATAACGATGGATATAATAATTCGGGGTAAACAGTTTCAGCATTCCATGCACTCCTTTGAATTCACAGTATATATCTTACCATATTTCCTTGTTGTCTGGGTAGAAAAAACATGTAAAAATCAATGCAAATGGCTTTTTTACCATATTATGAATGGCTATCTGCCGATTTCCAAATACAGTTATTCATGATGTGAAGAAAAAGGAGTTGCACTTTCATCACAATCTTTTATCCGTTTATTTTCTTTTCTTTTTCAAAAAAGAGTGTTACACTCTATACATACCAAACGTATGTATGTTAGTGAGGTGTGGTTATGGCTAGAAATAAACATCCAGAACAAACCGTTCAAAAAATTCTGGATGTCAGTCTTAAATTATTTGGCGAAAAAGGCTATGAGAAAACAACCATTCAAGATATTGTAGATGCTTTAGGAATGTCAAAAGGTGCTATTTATCATCATTTCAAATCAAAGGATGATATCATTGAGGCATTGGGAAATCAATCCTATTCCTCCATTGACGGATTAAGAGCTTATGTATCTTCATTCAGCGATATGAATGGACTGGAAAAACTACGTATGATTTTTAAGGCTCAGCTAAAGGATCCACGTAAACGTTCACTTGATCCTGTCATGATGGATGCCTATTCTAATCCAAAGTTTATGGTCATGAGTTTACGGGAAACACTATGTGAAGCTGCTGCTTTTGGTGCTACCTTAATTGAAGAAGGTATCAAAGATGGTAGTATTCAAGCACAAGATCCCCTATGTGCCAGTCAAGTGTATCTGTTGTTAATCAATTTCTGGTTAGTAACTCCTTTAGAACCTTATGATGAACAGCATATCAAGAATAAAGTTACGTATTTACGCAAATTGATGGAAGAAATGGGAATTCCTATTATCAATGATGAACTGGAACAAAATTTCTTAGAATATTTGAAAGCTGTACTCGCCTAATATTGCTGCCTAAAATGGCAGCTATCTTTTAACCAACATACATACCGTCGTTCGGTATTATAAAAAGGAGAACTCTTGTATGAAGAAACATTATGTATGGAACAAAAATTTCACTTTGCTTGTCATCGGCCAGATCATCTCATTATTCGGCAATGCCATGCTTCGCTTTTCCTTATCCCTTTATGTATTAGATACCACCGGTTCAGCAAGTGCATTTGCCACGATCTTAGCTATTTCCATGATTCCTACCATTCTCTTATCCCCGGTTGGCGGTGTCTTAGCAGATCGTATGAGTCGTCGTCATATCATGATCTTACTAGATTGCTTTACCGGTTTTTTACTGCTTAGTTTCACGTATTTAATCACACAAGCATCTTCCTTAGCCCTTGTTGCCATCACAATGATCATATTATCAATTATTCAATCCTTCTATCAACCTGCTGTACAAGCTAGCATTCCCTTATTGGTCGATGAAGAAAAATTGATGCAAGCGAATGGGATTACCGTACAAGTAAATGCGTTAGCCACTTTGTTAGGCCCCATCTTAGGTGGTGTTTTATTCAGCCTGCTTCCCTTTGCTACTTTATTGATTATTTCTGCTGCTTGCTTCTTATTTTCTTCCCTATTGGAATGCATCATGCAGATTCCGTTTGTGCCTCAAAAACGAAAAGATACATTTCTAAAATCCACCTGGCAAGATCTGAAAGCAGGTATGCAATTCGTCTATCGTGATCGTCCAACATTATTTAAGTTATTGATGATCCTTGCCCTGTTAAATTTCATTTTATCATCTTTAATGAGTGTCGGTTTGCCGGTCATTTCAAATATCACACTAGCTTTAGATCCCGTTTACTTTGGCTGGTTACAGGCAGGTATCGGTATTGGCAGCATCATTGGCGCTATGTTACTACCTATCTTTCAAAAACGTTTTCAGCTGGCTCATTCGTATATCTTTCTCATGCTTGCTAGCTTATTTCTTTTCCCTATCGGTCTAGCCATAATGTTTTTAAACAGTGTTTATGTAAGTTATGCTATCGTATTCGCTGCCAGTATTTTATGTATGGCTTTTGCTGCTATTTTCAACATCTATGCACAAACCTATTTACAACACAACACACCAAACGAGATGCTAGGAAAAGTCAGTTCCTTTGTTACGATGATCGTTATGTGTACCTATCCGTTAGGACAAGCTGTCTATGGTGTCTTATTTGATGTATTGGATGCGCTGCCGTATCTGATTTTTATGGTCGCTGCCTTCATATCCATTGGCATCAGTTTACGCTGTCGCTCAATATTAAAAGTAATAGAATAGCTTTTCTTGTATGCCATACTTCCTATGTTTTATAATAAATACTACTAAGAGGTGATACTATGAGCGATTTTGAAGAAATTAAAAAAGAGCTTTTACAATGTCGGCTTTGTGAAAACATCTTTCCACACGAGCCAAGACCGATTTTTCAAGGAAATCCTCACGCAAAAATTTTTCAGATTTCTCAGGCGCCTTCCATTCATGTACATGAAAGTGGCCTTCCTTTTAACGATGCCAGTGGAAAACGGTTGCGTAAAGAATGGTATCAAATAAGTGATGCATGCTTTTACGATCCAAACAATTTCTACATTGCCTCTATGGGACATTGTTATCCCGGCAAAAAAGAGCGTGGAGGTGATTGTTTACCACCCAAACATTGTGCAGAGCACTGGTTACAACAAGAAATGGCAATGGTGGATAATGAGCTTTATATCATCATTGGTGCACTTGCTGCCTCTTATATATTCCCCAAAATACCTTTTCATGATCTTGTCTTTAATACCCAAACCTTACACGATCGAAAAGCTTTCATCTTGCCACACCCTTCCCCTTTAAATAATCGCTGGCTCAAACAACATCCAAAATTTATTAGTGAACGCCTTCCACTTTTACGCAAAGTCTTACATGAAATTTTAGGTATTCCATTCCTTTAAAAAAATGACGTAGCAGTTACGTCATTTTCATGTGTGGCGGGCATGCCACATATCTAGGGTGAAAATCCCTCGGGGCGTAGTTATC